>DSBT01000329.1 GCA_011045915.1 Mesotoga infera | reverse complement strand
CCTAACTTAAGAGTAATATAATCATAATTGTGCTCTATCAATTTGTTCACTTCC
Source organism: Mesotoga infera (assembly GCA_011045915.1). Classification (NCBI taxonomy): domain Bacteria; kingdom Thermotogati; phylum Thermotogota; class Thermotogae; order Kosmotogales; family Kosmotogaceae; genus Mesotoga; species Mesotoga infera. Next base: position 7,153 of record DSBT01000329.1, on the reverse strand, counting down.
GGCAAAGTGTTGGTATTTCATTCTCTTCATTCAGTCATTAGTTTGGTTTTTTGAACCGTAACAGTTTCACGGATTCTCTTCTTCCCGAATCAGACAGAACCAATCTCTCAAGCCGAGTTTGTTTACCTGCTGCTCTCCTGCGAGAAAGTGATCGACCTGTGTATTAATATTGAATAGAGATGACAGTTCGAGGGGGAGTTCATTTTGAAGATTCTTGTTCTTCTAAAACAAGTTCCGGATACCGATGAAGTTAAGCTCAATCCCGAAACGGGGACGATGATAAGAGAAGGAGTTGGGACAGTTATTAATCCGCTTGACCTTCATGCGCTGGAGACCGCTTTGAGGTTGAAGGAAGCAGGTGATCATTCGATCACCGTGGTCTCTATGGGACCTCCTGTGGCAGAAGAGGCCGTAAGAGAGGCGATTGCCATGGGAGCCGACAGGGCGGTTCTCCTTACAGACAGAAGATTTGCGGGAGCCGATACATGGGCCACAGCCATGGCTCTAGCGAGATTCGCGGAAAGAGAAGGTCCGTTTGACCTGATCCTTGCTGGGGAAAAGGCAACAGACGGCGAGACAGGGCAGGTCGGACCCGAAACGGGAGCCATGCTGGGCATACCAGTAGCGACCTATGTTTCCAGCATAGTCGATCTCGAGGATAACGGGATTACCGTTGAACGCGAAGTAGAGGACGGCAAAGAGATATGGAATCTCCCTCTGCCTTCACTAATATCGGTGACAAAGGACGTTAACGAGCCGAGACTTCCGACACTGAGTGGCAAGAAACTGGCGAAAGATGCGCCCATTGAGAGAATCGGAAACGATTCTCTTGCAATGGATCCATCGGAGACCGGTCTGACTGGTTCACCTACGAGAGTAGTAAGGATAGGAACCCCAAAACTCTCAAGAAAGGTCGAGATGTACGAAGGAAGCGATCTAAAACATGGGATAGATGAGATAAAAAAGAGGCTGCTTCCATATCTGGTGGTGAATCATGAGTGATCTCCTGGTAATCGCAGAAAAAAGAGGAAGCGAAATCCATTCGAGTACATATGAACTACTGGGGAAGGCTCGCGAGCTTTCACTCAAGCGTCCCTTCAACGTTTCGGTAGCGGTCCTCTCTGACAATCGACTTGATGAAGATGCAACGGCATCGCTCTTCTCCGGTGGGGCCGACAAAATTATCATGGCTATAGATAATAGTCTTGGAAGATTCAGCTTTGAGCCCTACACAAAGACTCTTGCCGCGATCGTCAAGAAACTCTCGCCGGAAATCGTGCTTGCCCCGGCGACGACTTCGGGGAGAACCTACATGCCCGGACTGGCGGCGCTGTTGAAGACCGGCCTTACTGCCGACTGCACCGGACTCGATATAGAGGAGGGAACGGGAAACCTTCTGCAGACGAGACCTGCTATAGGCGGAAACATAATGGCTACAATAAAGACGCCAAATCACAGGCCTCAAATGGCCACTGTTAGGCCAAAGACATTCTCGGCCTTGAAGGAACCCTACAAGGGAAACGGCGAAGTGGAATCCTTCGAGGTTACTCCAGAGATGATCGAGACAAACGCAACGCTTCTCCAGTTCAAACCCATAGGCGAAGGAAAGAAAGGCGTTCAAGACGCAGAGGTAATAATCGCGGGAGGGATGGGTCTCAGAAAAGTTGAGAACATGGAACCGATCTACAGACTTACAAAGCTGATTAATGGGACCGTAGGTGCTTCCAGAAAGATAGTAGATTCGAAGTGGGTCGGACATGAAGCCCAGGTAGGACTAAGCGGTCACACGGTCAAGCCGAAGATCTACATCGCTGCAGGAATTTCCGGAGCCGTTCAGCACATTGCAGGAATGCAGACTGCTGAATTCATAGTTGCAATAAACAGAGACAGAAACGCAGCGATATTCAACTTCGCAGACATCGGGCTTGTAGGAGATGCCGTAGAGATCTTGAACGATCTCGTAGAAGCCCTTGAGTCGGAGGTGAAAAAATGAAATACGGACAGCTTAATGCCAACCTAATAGAAGAGCTTCAAAGGCTTCTACAAATCCCTGTGAAGTACGACGAAGAGTCTCTGGATCGATACTCGAGAGATGAGACGGCAGAAGTGAAAGCCGTGAGACCCGAGGTAATTACTTTCCCGGTGAGCACTGCCGAGGTTTCGAAGATTATGAGATTTGCAAACGAGCATCTGATTCCAGTAACTCCGCGTGGAGCAGGAACCGGACTATCCGGAGGTGCAGTTCCGTCTTTCCGGGGAATTGTCATGAGTTTTGAAAAGATGAACAAGATCCTTGAATTCGACGAAGCCAACATGATGATTACTTTGGAGCCGGGGGTTATCACCGGAGAGATCCAGAAACTGGCAGACAGACATAACCTCGTTTACGGGGGGGATCCCTGCAGCAGCGAGAGCTCCTCGATCGGGGGCAACGTTGCGGAAAACGCCGGAGGAAACAAAGTCATGAAATATGGACCGACGGGATACCATGTTTACGGCCTTGAGGTAGTCCTGCCCTCAGGAGAGGTGACAACTTTCGGCGGGAAGAGGCTCAAAGATGTCAGCGGATTTGACTTCGTCCACCTCTTGGTCGGTTCGGAAGGAACTCTTGGAATAGTGACCAAAATTATCCTAAGGCTTCTTCCAAAGCCAAAGTACTCAGTCGCACTGCTCGTGCCCTATCCAGATATTGATACTGCAATATCAGCAGTGCCGAAACTAATGAGCTGCTCCGGAGTTGTTCCGACTTCTCTTGAATTCATGGACGCCTCATCTATCAAAGCAGCCTGCAGATTCCTGAATGTGGAGTTCCCATACGCAGATGCCGGAGCCCATCTGATAATTGAAGTAGAAGGCAACAGCAAGGATTCGATCTTTGATGACTATGTGAAGCTAGGCGAGGCAGCTATGGCCGCCGGTGGTCTTGAGGCCTTCGTGGCGGACAACAGAAATACAAGAGACAAACTATGGAAGGCAAGAAAATCGATTGCTGAAGCCCTCGCTGCAATAAGCCCAATACACAGCATGGAAGACGTCTCCGTTCCGATGGCAAGTATACCAAGACTGATAAAAGCATCCGAAGAGATAGCCGAGAAGTATGGTCTTGAGATGATCTCCTTTGGTCATGCAGGCGATGGAAATGTGCACGTAACCTTCATAAAGGGGAACCTTCCTCAAGACCAATGGGACAGAAATCTCCCGCTGGCCGAGAAAGAGCTCTTTGACGAAACCACAGAGTTGGGGGGCTGTATCAGCGGAGAACATGGTATAGGAATCAAGAGAATGAAGCATCTCGCATCGATAATCGATGAATCCCAGCTTGAACTAATACGCGGCATAAAGAAGGCCTTTGACCCGAACAATGTGCTCAATCCAGGGAAGATTGTCGATCTTTGAAGGGGCAAAAAAAAGACGTAAGAGGCAAGAGGGAAGAGGTAAGAAGAGCAATTAGATCTTGCCTTTCTGACCTCTAGCCTCAAATCTTTTACATCGTCCGCAGCTCAAGACGGTCGAGATTAGCTCCCGTACAGAACCACTACGGGATGAGAAAGTGAGTGGATTCCAGCGCAGGCTCAGAAGTTTAAACTCTCGAATGACAGTCCTTGACGTCATCTTGGCACACTGCAACTGACAACTTGCAACTGTTCTCGGCAACGAAAAGTAACTCGCTATAATATAATCGACTTATAATTATTTCATTCTATATAAAGAGCAGAATATCGAACAGAATGGAGGCCATTATGGATTTGAGAGAAGAACTGGTCCTATTTTCAAAGCTTGCGTGGGACAGAAGACTAACGGAAAGCACCGGTGGAAACATGAGCGTTCGAATCGGAGATCATATTGTGATAACTCCTACAACAATGGTGAAGCATTTTTTGACGGAAGAGGATCTGGTCGAGGTCGATCTTGCGGGAAACAAAGTGAGAGGAAGAAGAGAAGCATCGTCTGAATACAGGATGCACTTGAAGATTTACAGAGAGTGTAACGAAGTTGTATCCGTTTTTCACGCTCATCCTGTCCATGCAACGACTATGGCCGTTCAACAGAAGGAGTTCCCGGTAAACGTCCTGCCCGAAACGGCGCTCATGCTGGCTCCAATAACTTATCTGCCCTACAAAATGCCAGGCACAGACGATTTCGCAGAGGTATTCGGTGAAGGCTTGAAGCAGGGTTCGAGAACCTTTGTTCTCAGGAATCACGGTGTCACCGTTACCGGTAAAAGCATTGAAGAGGCTTACGCCAAGCTCGAAACACTGGAATTTCTGGCGCAGATAACCCATCTCTCAGGCGCAAGGCCCGGCCATCTGGAGATCCCTTCTGAAGAAGTTGAAAGGTTCTTGAGAAAAGTTAGGGGATACTAGAAGCACCGTAGGTTCTGAACTGATTTCGCTGGAGCGATTTCTGATTCTTTTATGTTGAGACGACTTTCGATACCCAATTTGTTTGTCTGTTCAAAAGAGAGTTCTTGAGACTTAAGAATAGTTCTTCTCCTTGTAGCCATGCTTCATTAAGTAACAAGACCCCAGATTTTCTGGGGTATCTCTTGAGTTATCTTCACTCGGTCATGAACTGGTCCCATTCTCATTCATCGATAGACGTTGAGTTTGTCCAACAGTGACTGCCGTCTTGCAGACAGCAGAAGATGCTCGAGATCTACCTTACAGAGCAAAATCTTTTTCATCGCACCTCATTTCTCGAACCCGCGTTTCCTTGAGAAACTGAAGGAGAGGCAGTGCAAAAAACACTACCTCTCCAAAATGCGAACTACTCTTCAAATAGCTCTTCAGAAAGCTATCAGAAGAGGACCACCGAAGTAGAAGCCGAAGCTGGGATAGCTCCTTCAAGCTCGGCAATGGCCATGATAACGTATGATCCAGACTCGAGTTTCTCAAACACACTTGCCGGTATCGTGCACTCGAAGACGCCATGCTGGACCATAACAGCCTTGAACTCGACGCTTTCCTGACCGAAAATCAAAGAAACCGTTACTTCTCCGACTGTCGCAGGAACCGCCTCGTCAATCGGGTACGTGACTTCCGCGACGTGAACCGTTACTGGAAGATCGCTACCCTTCCCTATGAAGGCGGGGGTTTCGATACTCTCAATCTCCAGTCTTAGCACCTTCAGTTCCTCTATCCAATAGGTGTCTTCAAATGGATAGCTTGGATCTCTGAAAGCTCTTAGTTCCATGAAGTTAGATGTTGAATCGAACTTTGAGAGATAGAACGGACCGTTGCTGATGTAAGCATGACCGTAGTTGTCTATGAATTTGATCGCCGCATCGTATCTCTCGAGAACATACTGCTCATCCACAAACTCCTTGATGTAGTTTGGAATGTGTTTCCTTTCCTTCATCTCGACAAGTTTAGCTCTGATGTCTTTCACACACGCAGGAGCAATAGCATCGACTTCGGTGAAGGCAGGATCCATAGTTATTGAGTAAGAAGTGCCGGACTTGCTGCCTTCAGTTACAAGCAACGACATTGCTTCTGCGATCTCCCATGCACAACCGACCGCATGGCCCGATGCAGAGACACTTATACCCGGCGCTCCCCAACCAGCAACTCTTTCCTTGCTCGCGGGGAAGTTGTAGTTGAAATACACAGTTATGGTATCATCCTCGTTCAATACCCAGCCGATTATAGTATCCAACGAACTCTTAAGCGACGAGGAATACGCCCGCTCGTACTGGAGGTCATCATCGCCCTCTTTGTTGGCCCATTCCATCTGGAAGCCCTGAGCGTACAGAAAATCAACTATCGAAATGGGTTGTCCATGATGTAAGTTGCCGAATCTGAACTCATACGTAGCCATAGACATCGATTTGTTCCCTTCTCCAACCTCCAGCCAGGCTTCGTTGAACGGGCAGTAATTTATCGCATTTGCGGGAACATCAAAGTCGCCTACTACATCTCCCTCTTCGTTACGCCTTGCCCTAGTTTCAACTTCAACCGGTACCGCTCTTAAAGGTGTGGAGATAGCTGATGCCGGACTTTCGAACATCGCCGAATCATAAAGGTTTCCGGCTATGTAATTCGAGTATACGCTGTCAAAACCGTCCGTCCCTATCGGGTCCCAGGCATCCATGAAGAGCGACCCCATAGCCGAGAACTGCGTTATGAATAGCGTTCGGTCATCTGTAACGGCAGTTCTTATCGACCAGGTGTTGAGACCGTCCCCAAGCCCATAAGCGAATCTCTGCTTCAGTCTCGCCGAGTTGGCAACGAAGAAATCCAACTGATTTACAACATATATCCTGACTGCTTCCTCAAGACCCAGCTCAAGACCTCTCAGCGCCAGTTCCCAGTACTCCTCCTCGGTCAGGAAGTTTCCGGTATAGGCATTCAGTGTAACCTCATCAATCTCATCCTGTTGATAGTTCCAGAAGCCTTCCGTCATTCCACCTGGCATGTACCCGTACCACGGGGCGTACATCTGGGCGACGATATGCTCCCAGAAGGCTCTTGTTGCTCCTGCTCCCCAGCCTTCTGTGTACATCTGCCAGGTGAATTCCGCCGGATCTCCACCGTAAACAACGCTGCTGCATTTGATCCTGTCCCAGTAAAGCCTTTCAGCCTTCAGTCCTGCCTTTTCCAGCTGATCGGCGATGTAATCTCCTTCTATTAGGCGGCCTTGAGGGTCGTCCACTCTAATGGCGATTTTGATCGTAACGGGCTCATTGTCAAAGTACCAGAAGCCATCGGCTCTCTTCACAAGCCTTCCGACATTTTCCGGAAGATTAGCCGCAGCTTGCATAGAGCTTTCTATTACTTCCAAAGCTCTTGCCTCGTTACCCTCTGCTGTAAAGCCAAACTTCGTTGCGAGAAGGTTATAACGGTACGTTCCAGGCTGTCCCGTTGTAGCCATAGTGAAGGCCGGAGTGCCTGCACCTCCAAGAATCTCATCGACTAGGTACTGTCTGTTAATCAAGTCGTTAATCGCAAACCTGATATCCCTGATAGCAAAGGCATTGAAGTACTCCTTGCCCCCAACTTCTACTACATAGGGCGCTTCGTTGGGAATCGGGTTCATCAGTAGCGACCAGGATCCTGATGGAACAGCATACAGGTCCAGTTTGTCTCTGGTGGCCTGATCCAGCCCGAAGATCTGCGGCCCCGAAAGGCCCCACATGAAAATGTCTGTTAGACCT
>DSBT01000328.1 GCA_011045915.1 Mesotoga infera | reverse complement strand
TTGGTTATCTCTCACATTGGGCGGGGCCGCACGATAAACGGGTAGCTTTCCAATTTCAAACTTCTTCACTAAAACACCTCCTCAAGTGTGTTTTCTTGCACCAGCTGCTATCCACAAGTGCTTGGTCATTCCATCATCGGATAGTTTAAGAAGACTATCATAGATTGATCTCCATCTTCTGTACTTGGCCATGTAAACCTCGTTGGCTTCAACAGAAGGCAGATACTCGGTCTTGATATTCGACATTGACTTCACACAAGACTCAAGCGAATCGTAAATCCCGCTCGCCGCGCTAGCAATCATTACACCTCCCAGAGCAGAACATTCGCTTGAATCGAAGACCGTGATTCTTGCTTTCATAACATCGCTCAGTATCTGAGCCAACAGTTCATTTGAGGCTGCCCCTCCGGAAAAGCTCATCGAACCGGGCCAAAGGCCGGTAACGTTCCTGATCCTTTCGAAATCGCCAAAGGCAAGCATCGCTTCCATTTCTAGAATTGCTCTGAAAAAGACTTCCTTAGACGACCGGGAAGGTTCAAGTATGTCCCAGTCAAGAAAGGCCGGCGCGCAATGCCTCCAGTTACTTACATTAGTCAGATTGGACCAGATCGCCTGCAGTCCATAAGCTCCCGGAGGAACGAGGGCCGCTTTTCTAGTTAATTCATCGAAGTCTTTTGCATAGACTCCTTCACTTTCCGAATCTTCACATCCGAATGTTTTGACAAACCAACTTATAAAAGGTCCGACATAGAAGCTGCAACCTTCGTTGAACCATACATCTTTGACGCAGTGACATTGCGTTCTCAAAAAGAGAGCTTCATCGGTAATAGGTTCACCGGTTGTCTGAGCCTCCAGCCAGAAAGTTCCCCCGATAAGCGAAGATCTTCCCGGAGCAATGTCTCCTGTAGCTATCATCGCGGCCTGTGTATCTCCAAGAGGCACAAATACCGGCGTCCCTTCCAGAAGCCCTGTCTCGAACGCCACTTCCTTTGTAACAGAACCGACTTTAGAGTCCGATGGCACAAGATCCGGAAGTATCTCGGGGCCAAATCCGGCAATCTCCAGAACCTCGTCCGACCACTCTAATTTCTTGACATCGAACAGGCATGTTGCTGAAGCCATTGAAGGTTCCACCGCTGTCTTTCCACTGAGCTTGTACGATGCCCACCCTGCAACCGAAAGTGCCTTCCAGATCTTCGAGAAGCTTTCGGGGTGGTTCTCTCGCAACCACATCAGAATTGGCAGTGCGTTTATTGTCGGAGAGTCGCCCGTAATTCGGAAAACTGTTTCTGCAAGACCAGTCTCGTTCAATCTCTTGACTTGCTCGTCAGATCTAGGATCAGCGTTGTGACATGCAAAAACAACCAAGCCGTCCCTGTCAATGCAAACAAGCCCATGCCTGAAACTCGTCGTGGTAATGGCTATAATGTTTTTTGCACTGAAATCCTCAAGGTTCTTCCTAATGCAATTGCAAATAATCTTCCAGTTGCCCTCAGTGTCAAATCTGGTGGCCCCGTGATCGTCCTCGGTTCTTTGCCAGGGAATCTGAGCGACGCTCATCTGCTTTCCCGTTGCGGCGTCAAAGATAATTGTTCTTGCGCTGCTGGTTCCGCAATCAACTGCCAGTATGAGACTAGTGTTCATGCGCAACCCTCCTTACTGACAAGGATTGCCGCTGAACAATGCTCAAGAGCAGAACTGCCAGAAGCAGGACCCCTTTCGAGATATTCAGTACCATCCCTGGAGCGCCAAGCATAGCCATTCCTGTTTCCAGGCTCTTCAGGAAGAGCGCCCCGAAGACTGTTCCGAGAATGGAAGCA
>DSBT01000327.1 GCA_011045915.1 Mesotoga infera | reverse complement strand
TCCACATCTCAAATGAAGCTTCGACGGAAGCTCCCTGCACTTTCGGGAAAAATAAAGGCACGAAACAAAGCCTGAAAACCGAACCTATCTGTGCTGTTATAATCATCATGAGACGTGATCTGAAATCCGGCATTCAACACTCTTCAAGCCTCGAGGTGAAGCTAGATGAGACTTATTACTAAGAAGATGTTTCTCGAGTACGATAACTGCCCTGTCAGGGGATGGACCGAGAGGAATGAACCTCGAGAATTCACGCCTACAGTCGCAGAGGATTTCAGGATGAAAGAAGGCCTCGATGTCGGCAAAAGGGCGAGGAGTCTCTTTCCTGAAGGTGTTCTTATAGAGGAACTGGATCCATTCGAGGCCTCCTTCATAACAGAGCGGATTATCGGAGACAGGCAGTCCGTAACACTGTTTGAACCTGCTTTCATCAGCGGCGATTTCGTCTCAAGGGCGGACGTTATGATAAAAGAGGGCGATGACCTGGATATCTTCGAGGTCAAGTCCAGTCTTGCCGGTTCATCGAACACAAAGGACTACATAAGAGATCTCTCTTACACAGTATCAGTTATAGAAAGCTCGGGCTACAGGGTCAAAAAAGCATGTTTGATTATGGTCTCGAGAATGTATCGCAAGGGTGATGACGACCGGAAGCTCTTTGAGATCATAGATGTTACGGACGAGGTCTCGGCGCAGAAAAGTGAGATAAAGGCAAAACTCGAACTTGCATCAGTTATCCTGACTTCAACATTGATCCCTTCCGGCACATTGGGGTACAAATGCAGAGACTGCGAGCATCTTCGAAGATGCTTTGGCCTTGATAGGAGACTCAGTATCTTTGAGCTTCCCAGATTGGGCGCCGATAAGACAGATGCTTTGATCGAAAAGGGATACTTCTATCTAGAAGAGCTTCCGCGTGAGGCACTTGGCGACAAACCCCTTCTGCAAAGGGTCTTTCGTGGAGCAAAGACAGGAGGGATAGTGGTTGACGAACCCGAAGAGCTTCGTGAAAAGCTGAATAGCATGGAGCATCCGATAGGTTTTCTCGATTTCGAGACCGCGGCTTCAGTTATTCCACTGTATGATGGCCTGGCTCCATACGAGGGGATCCCATATCAATATTCACTGCACATTCGAAGAAAGGACCCGGAAGTCCTTGAACACAGGGAGTTTCTCTTCGGCAATCCTTCGAGAGATGAAAGCCTCCTGCTCGCCGAAAGGCTGGTTGAGGACCTCAAGGACTGCAGAACACTTATGGCGCACCACGCTTCCGTCGAGAGGAATATTCTGAGATGGCTGTCTAACAGATACAAAGACTATCCAGAACTTTCAGAACAGCTCATATCCTTCTCGGAGATATTTGTAGATTCAGAACTCCTCGTGAAAAACCACATATATCATCCCGACTTCGGTGGAAGTTTCTCGATCAAGAAGCTTCTTCCTGCACTTGTTGAAGGGATTGGCTATGAGGGACTGTTTATCCATAACGGTGACGATGCCAGGTATGTTTTCGTGAACATGGCTCTGGGAAATTACAGAGCGTCCGAGGCAGAGAGAATAAGAAGAGATATGCTGGAGTACTGCAAGATGGATACACTGGCGATGGTGGAGATTCACAGATTTCTCTGCGATCTTTCATCGGAATGAGGATACTGTCGATACAAATGTGAATCATCAGCCTCCGACTTAATCGAATTCTTTTCGAAGTAGAACAGTCTGGTCATCAAATTAGGTTATTATGAATCATGCACACTTAGGCATCGAGAGGATGTGACGACATAGGAATCTTCAAGATAAAGAATCATGAGACATCGCTTCCACTTATTCAGGGAGGAATGGCCGTAGGGATTTCTCTCGACAACCTGGCCGCTTCAGTCGCTTCTGAAGGTGGTGTAGGGGTTATTGGAACGGCAGGTATCGGTATGACGGTTGATGGTTACAGAAAGAACTTCAGGCAGGCAAGCATAGATGGCCTCAAGAATACCATAAGAAGGGCAAGGGAGAAGACAAGAGGGGTTTTGGGAGTAAACATTATGGTAGCCCTCACAAACTATGCAGAGATGGTGGCAACGGCCGTGAAGGAGAAGATAGACGTGATAATCTCCGGCGCGGGACTGCCTCTTGATCTCCCCTCTTATCTCGATGATCGATCGGAAACTGCTGTCATTCCTGTGGTCTCATCTCTGAAGTCCGCAACAGTAATATTTAAGAGATGGTATGGCAGGTACGGATACGTCCCCGACGGCTTCGTTGTGGAGGGACCAAAGGCGGGCGGCCACCTCGGATACAGAGTCGAGGAGATCTTTTCTGAAGATAGTTCTCTCGAAAAGAC
>DSBT01000326.1 GCA_011045915.1 Mesotoga infera | reverse complement strand
CAGCGTGACAGAATCTGAGTCTTTTGCTCTAGCGCTTGCAACTGTTCTTTCGAAGGACGGGTCTATGATCTGGGACGATGGACCAAGGACGTCTCCTCAAAGCTTACAGCGGCTCTTCACAGCGTACCGCGGTTCTTCTGCCTACTGAACTTCTTAGCCCTCAGAAGGCAAGAAGTCTCTGTCTTCGGTGATGACTCTATCTATTTCACCGATTTCGGCCATTTTGAACGGAGCAATTACTTCAAATTTGCTGGTATCAACAAGAAGAATTTTCGCGCTGGAGTTGAGAAGCATCTTCCTTTTTATGCTGGCGGAGAAGGGACTCAACTCGAATGTCCCTATCTTCTTTCTTAGCGAGGCACATGAAAAGAAGAACTTGTTTGCATATATAGAGCTCACGAGACTTTCGGCTCTGGGGCCAATAAGCGAATCAAATCCATACTGGAGACTGCCGCCGCTCGACTCAACCGAAAAACCCTGGACTTTCGAGAGCGCAAGCAGTATGTTGATTCCATTTGTGATTATGTGCAGTTTATTGAAAGCCCTGGATAGCTTCAAAGCGAATACGTAGCATGTGGTGCTTTCATCTATGAAGAGGACATCATTCTCTTCTACAAACTCTATTGCCTTTTCAGCGATCCTCTCTTTAGCCTCTCTTGATAACCTCAACCTTTTCAGAAAGAAGCTGTTGGGGTCTGTTTCCTGATTAACCGCTCTTACTACTCCATATCCGTTGATCACAAGACCTGATTTCTGTAGATCTCTCAAGTCTCTTCTCAGCGTGACTAGAGAAACATCCATTAGAGATGCAAGTTCTTGAGTATTGATCGATTCTCTTTCGGAAAGAACGCTAAGAATGTTCTGTCTTCTGTCTTCTTTCTTCAAAGCCATCCGCTCAACTCCAGCACACCTTGCTCATCTTCCTCTTCTCTTTGCAAGTCTCAGGGCTTCGACTCCAAGAAGCAACGCTCCCCACAATGCAAGCGTCAAGAACTGACTGATTCCGAGAAGGTTTAGTCCACTTGAGATAACCTGTAGCAAGACCAACCCAAGGAAGACACCGGACACTTTCCCGAATCCACCATTTGGATTGATTCCACCTAGAACTGAAACTAACACGGTAACTAGAAGATATGAAGAACCGTAACCGGCCTTTGCGGAATTGAATCTCGCAATCATTATCAAAGAGGCTATCCCGGCCAGAAAACCCGAGATCATGTAAACGAGAATGGTCACCTTGTTGGTGCTTATCCCAGAGAAATTAGTAGCTTTAATATTTGAACCAATCATATAGGTCGATAAACCCAGCCGCGTCTTGTTCAGAATTATCGCAACAACCACCGCAACCGCTATTAGAATAAACATCGGTACCGGTATTCCCAGGAAGGTTCCATTGCCAATTACAAGAAGGTTCCTTGGCAGGCCTGAAATAACATACCCTCTGGTTATAACCAGGCTTATTCCTTCGAGAAGAGTCATAGTTCCTAGCGTCGCAAGAATTGGCGAAACACCGATGTACGCGATTATCATTCCATTTACTAGTCCCACTATGAGTGAAATCGATAACCCTGCGAGCACAGCCAGAAAGATCGTCCAGCCCAGTCCGGCTCCTCCCGCACTCGACGCTAAATCCCCCGTCAAAATCATCGCCATAATTATCCCGGAGAGATTCGCCGAACTTATTATCGACAGGTTAATCCCACCAGTGAGCATCGTTATCATCATCGCAAATGCCAGTACTCCCAGCTCAGGAAGCTGGAATGCCATCGACTGGAGGTTGCTGGGCCTGAGGAATTTTCCCGGAAGAGCGAGCGAGAACAATAGCACCAGGATGGCCAGAATCGCTCCAAGTGAGAGGATCTCGGAGTGCTTTGATAGTCTTCCTCTGCCTGTGTCAGTTTTCAACATTGATTATCGCTCCTTTTCTCTCGCGGACTTTTCTCTGATAGGCCGTTATCCCCACGCTGACGACGATGATCGCTCCGATAAATACCTTATGCCAGTAAGAGGAAATTCCGAGTAACGTAAGGCCATTCTGAACGATGACAATCAAACCGAAACCAAGAACCGTCCCAAGAATACTACCCGTACCTCCTGCAAGGCTTGCTCCTCCAAGAACAACAGCCGCCAGAACTTCCAGTTCTCTGCCCATCAAGGCATTGGGGGCGACAGTCAACATCATGTTCGCTTGAACTGTTGAGGCGATGCCTGCAAGAAAACCCATGTAACAATAGACGAATAGCTGCGTTTTGAGAACACTTATGCCCACACGTCTTGCCGCTTCCTGATTTCCTCCCACGGCGTATATGTTTCTCCCCAGAGCCGTGTACTTAAGTATCAGCCACGTAAGAATGAAGGAAAGAACTAGAACCAGAATCGGTATAGTAATTCCAGGGTTGTCTCCGAATCTGACGAGATTCCTCTCCATGAACCACATTGGAAAGCCGTAAATCCATGTACCGCCGCTGATAAATATCAGAAGGCCGTAGAACAGGTTCATGGTTGCGATCGTCACGATTATTGGCGGCGTCTTGAGGAAATAGATAAGTAAAGCATTGACCAAACCCAGAGCAATTCCGACAAGAGCCCCTATTGCAAAGGCCAGGAACATATTCCCGCCACAATGGATTACGATGGTAGCCATTACATATTGCGCAACAGTCGCAGTTGCCGTAAATGAGATGTCAATTCCTCCTGAGATCAGGACAACCAAGACGCCTGCGGCCATTATCGCTAGAAAGGAGTTGCTCTCAACCATCCCGTAGAGATTGGTGAAAGCAAGAAAACTTGGCTTCAAAATGGTGAAGAAAAGTGAGACGACTATTATTACAAGCAAGAGATAAAACTCGCTCTTGCCGAATACTTTTCTCAATCTTGAATTACTGTCCGTTGATCTTTTCATACAGCTCTCTCTCCGTGAGCTCGCTGGAGTTGTACTTTCCGATTATTCTTCCCGCGCTCATAATATAAGTCGTGTTTGAATGATAGATTGCTTCTTCTGCTTCATCCGTGATCATGATTATCGAAATTCCTTCTGCAGCTAGTTCTCTTATTATCTTGTAAATGCTGTCCTTCGCCGCAACGTCTATTCCCACAGTCGGGGAATCGAGAATCAACACCTTCGGATTTATCGCTAACCACTTTGCGATTACAACCCTCTGTTGATTGCCGCCTGAAAGCGTGTTAACCGGAGAATCCGCTGAGGGAATTTTGATCGAAAGCTCGTCGACCCACCGCCTCACTTCTTTTCTCTCCTTGACCTTGCTCAAAAGCCTGATTCTCGACAGTATTCTCTTGAGAACCGTCAGCACTATGTTCTTGCTCACTGGCTGCTCCATAACAAGACCATTTTGTAATCTATCCTCAGGCACATATGCAATTCCCGCTCTCATAGCGGCCATGGCGCTTCCAGGGTTAATTCTCTTCCCTTCTACGAAGATCTCTCCTACGTCAGGAGGATTCATTCCGAAGAGTGAGAGAACAAACTCGGTTCTGCCTGAACCCATCAAGCCTGTGATACTTACTATTTCACCCTTGTGAACCTTCAGATCAATTTCCTTGTAATTGTTTCTTCTTGAGAGATTTCTGACTTCTAGAACAACTTCTTCACCAAAATACGGAGTCAGTTTGGAGTACTGGAACTCCTTTCCTGTCATGAGAAATGAGAGCCTCTGTCGCGTCAATTCTGTTGCATCGAAGGCGCCAACTTTCTTCCCGTCACGAAGAACGGTAACTCGCTGGGCTACCTCCATTATTTCATCAAGTTTATGGCTAACGAAAATCGTGGAGATTTCTCTGTTCTGAAGCTCATTTATCACTCTAATCAGCGACTTCACCTCTTTCTTGCTGAGGGAAGCCGTGGGTTCGTCCATTATTACAAGTCTCGCCTTGGCATTTATTGCCCTGCATATCGCCACAACTTGTCTTTCTGCTATGGAAAGCTCGCTCACTTCACGTCTTGGATCTAAAGAGACTCCAATCTTTCCCATCGTTTTCAAAGCCTCTTCTTCGGTCTCTTTCCATTTCATAAGGCGACTTCCCGCTTCCACTCTCGAAGAAATGGCGATATTCTCGGCAACGGTAAGATTTGGGAAGAGTGAGAGATCCTGATAGATAACCTGGATTCCCTCCCTCACACTGTTAGAGGACTTCTGGTGGCTTATCCTTCTTCCGTCGACATAGATCTCACCGCCGGGATCGGGCGTGTGAATACCCGAGATGATCTTTATCAGGGTGCTTTTGCCCGAACCGTTCTCACCGACCAGGCAATGGACCTCGCCCTTCTCTATTTCGAAATCGACCGAATCGAGGGCAAGTACACCTCCGAATCTCTTCGAGATATTCTTCATCTCCAACAACTTTTCAGCCATAATTACATCACCGGAAAGAGAGGGGGCGGACCCCCTCTCGAAATCAGAACCCGTAAGAAAGGGCGTTTTCAGCAGTTATATCGACTTGCGCGTCAAATTTGACTATGTTTCCTTCGAGAGTTGCCTTTCCAAGACCGGGTATCTCAAAGCCATCGACGACCGCCGGCAAAATACCCTCCGGAATTCCAGCTTCTGCAAGAGCATTCTTTGCATCCAGCAGTGTTTTCGCAAGATAAACCTGTGCAAATCCGGCATCCTTTGGATCCCACAGGTAACCCCACTGCATTAGTCCTTGTTTTAGATAGGGATCAGCGTGGCTTGGAATAACCGTCCCGACAATCTGTACCTTTCCCTTCATGTTCCTTGCGTTGAGTGCCTGAGATGCTCCGATCGGTCCTAATGAACCAAAGCCGACTATACCTTTTAGATTAGGATATGCATTGAGAAGCTCAAGCGTCTTCTGATAGGAAAGCTCGACACTCTCACCACATGGGATTCTCTCAGTTACCAGCTTCATATTAGGATACTTCTCTGCAACATAGGCAAGTCCAACGTCCGCCCAGAAGTTGTGAAGAGGAACTGTGAGCCCGCCGACGAAAACGGCAAACTCGCCTTCTCCACCCATAAGCTGAGCAAGTTTCTCGAAGTTTGCCTCTCCGAACTTGACGTTGTCTATCGTTTCTACGTCCCAGTCGCCACCTTTCTGCTCTGGCGACTCGTGTGTGATGATGATGATACCGTTCGCTCTTGCCTTCTCGAAGACAGGCTCAAGAGCCTTAGCATCATTAGGTACTACGCAGATGGCGTCGACGCCCTTGGCAATAAGGTCTTCAACAATCTTAACCTGCTGTGCAGGATCTGCATCGGAAGGCCCTATCTGATAGGCATTCACGCCGAGTTCATCTGCTGCATCTTTTACACCGACTTCCATTCTGTTGAACCAGGGGATTCCACCGATCTTGACAACGACGGCAATCTCATAGTTCGCTGCTAAGACGGCAACTGTAAACAAGACACAGAACAGGAGCATCAGAAGCTTCTTGTTCATTCACATCCCTCCTTCTATGTGACCGGTAGGCCGGCCCATAAGGTAATAAGAAAAAGCGTCGTCGTAAACATGATTACTTGTGATCAACATTGCAATTCTATCAATTCGCTCTGACAGATCCATATCCGAAGATCACTCGTTATTCGAACTCACAGCTAATGAAGGTCATGTAGCGATAAATAGTCTCGATTTCCGGATTATCTCATCCAGTATTCACGGAGAACTTTAAGAAATCAACTTCGTGTGCTTTCTTCCAGTGGCTTTATGAGTGCTCTTCTACCAGATCGTGTGAAAACTGCTCCGGCTAACACTAAACTGAATTATTCGTCGGAAATCAGTCCTAATCGTTGGAACTGTTGGATATTTGTTCCTAATCGGATTTCTCCAATTACATTTTATTTGGTAAGCTGTAGGTGATAACATATGATATGAAGTTATCATTATACTGGCACATTTTACTCAACAGCATTTCGACGATTTACATGCCGGAGGCGACGATGAAGCAAGGAATTCTCTCGATTGATTTGGGAACCATGGGAGTGAAACTCTCTTTCGTTTCTCTAGAAGGTGATATTCAGCAATCCGCTTATGCCGAGTATCCGATAATTTCTGAACTACCGGGACAGGCCGAGCAAGATCCATCCCTTTGGTGGAAAGGTATCATAGATTGCGTAAGAGACTTGTCTGCTACTGATAGAAATCTGCCCAGGCTTGTCAAGGCGATCTCGATCTGCGGTCAGATGCATACTCATGTCTATCTTGACTCAGACGACGAGCCTATTGGACCTTCGATAACATGGCTCGACCAGAGAAGCAGCGAAATAATAGAGGAATGGAACAAAGATGGAAAGTCAGAGAGGCTCTTTGAACTCACATGGAACTTTCCGACAACTACATATTCAGCGCCACAGATTTGCTGGGTGAAAAAACACAGACCCCAAGTCTTCGAAAAAACGAAATCGATAATGATCGCCAAGGATTATATAAAATTCCTATTGACAGGCAGCAAGGTTACAGATCCCTCGGACGCTTCGGGAACGGCTGTCTTCGACATAAGAAAGAATCAATGGAGCAAAGAGGCTCTCGAACTAATAGGTCTGGATGGGAAACTTCTTTCGCAGGTGATTCCTTCAGCGAGAATAATCGGCCAAGTCACCGAGAAAGCGGCAGGAGAGACCGGCCTGGTCCTGGGAACACCAGTGGTGAACGGCGGTTCTGATCACTCTGTAGCCGAATTGGGTTCCGGCCTACTCGGAGAAGGCGAGGTATCTGTAATAGTTGGAACCGCGGGGGTAGTCGCCGCCTGTACATCCACTCCAGTAATAGATCCCAAGAAGAGAGTAATGTGCTGGAGCTACCCTCTGGAAGGTTACTGGGATATCCTGGGAATAACGCAGACGGCAGCTTCCAGCTTGACTTGGTTCAGAAACTGCTTTGACAAAGAAAGAAGCAGCGAGGTGTTTGATGAATACTCCTCTCTCGCTGAGAGCATTTCTCTCGGATCGGAAGGCCTGGTTTTCCTTCCATACCTGATGGGCGAAAGAACTCCCCTTTGGGACTCAAAGGCCCGGGGTGTCTTCTTCGGACTCACGATGAAGCACTCAAAAGCTCACATGGTAAGAGCAATCATGGAAGGAGTATCATTCTCGATAAAGGACTGCATGAAAGTCGTCGAGGAGTTGGGAGTCAATTTCGACAGTGTAAACGTTATGGGAGGAGGCAGCAAGAGTTCTGTCTGGCGGAAGATACAGTCTGATATTTATGGAAAGAAAGTGAGAACGCTAGAGACTCAGGACACCGGTGCAATAGGTAATCTGATACTCGCCCTTCTTGCCACAAATGAAATTGGCGATCCGAGAGAAGCTGCCAAACTGGTCAGACATGTTGAGACTGTAATCCCCGATCCGATCAGGTCGAAAAGATACGAGAATCTATTTGGAATATACAAGAGAATCTACGATAGTACCCATTCAATAATGGAAGAATTGGAGGCGTATACGCATGAATAAAGATGAATTTGCAGGTCTGGTGCTTGATGCCTGCAAGAGAATGGAAGACCGGGGTATGACGGTTGGAACATGGGGAAACATAAGCGTCAAAGTAAATGACGAAACCTTCCTGATAACTCCAAGCGGGATGAGCTATGGGTGTTTGAAGATCGATGATATTGTGATGGCAGATATGAAAGGCAATACTATTGACAGCAAACGAAAGCCAAGCATAGAGCATGCTCTGCACAGAATGATCTACAGGCACCGGCCGGATGTTGGGGCGGTTATCCACACCCATCCCCAGTACTCTACGGCTTTCGCAATTGCAAGGAAAGACATTCCTGCCGTCTCCGAAGAATTAATACAGATAATCGGAGAGGGTGTCAAATGTGCAGTTTACGCATTGCCCGGAACAGAAGAACTCGCAGCAAACGTAGTCTCAGCCCTAGGCAACAACAACGCAGCGTTGCTGGCTAACCACGGAGCTGTCTGCGTTGGCGGCAACCTGAGCGAGGCTTTCAAGGTAGCCGAGGTACTTGAGAAATCCGCAAAGACTATCATCATGGCAACGATCATCGGAACTCCCCGTGTGATTTCTCATGATGACTGCCTAAAAATGCAGGATTTCGTAAAACATCACTACGGACAAAAATAACTGCACGCAAATCAATGAAGCTTGATCGTAATGACTTAAGAGCCGATTAATGTCGGCTCTTTTCTTCTCCAATGTCAATTCCAACCGATAATTGTAAAAGACTCTCCAAGATTGGGAAAATGATATGACAATATGGCATGATTGTGATTGACAAGTATACAAAACTTCGAGGGGGTTTTTTACATGATTCTACTGGGTATCGATGTTCTGCAAAGAAATGAATTTGCCGATTTGAAGAACAAGGCAGTCGGCCTTGTTACAAACTACTCATTTGTCGACTCTAATCTTAACTGGGGTATAGACCTCTTATTCGAAAACGGTGTCAATGTGAAGAGGATTTTCACACCCGAGCACGGCCTTGGAGGAGTTGCCGACGGAGCACACGTGAGCGATGGTCTCCATCCGAAGTATGGCATTCCCGTAGTGAGTCTATATGGAGACAAGCGCAAACCTATGCAGGAAGACCTTGAGGGTATAGATGTACTGGTTTACGATATACAGGATGTAGGGCTGAGGTTCTATACATTTATCTACACTCTAGCTTATACAATGGAATCGGCGGCCGAAGCCGGTATTCAGTATACCGTACTTGACAGGCCGAATCCGCTGGGCAGAGGGGTCTTCGGAAGCAGAATAGACGATGAGTTGCAGACCTTTGTTGGCGGCTATAGACTGCCCCTCCAGTACGGACTTACTGCAGGAGAGCTCGCTAAATATTTCAAGAAGCTCGTGAAACTTGATCTCGACTTGCAAGTCGTGAAGCTTGAGGGTTGGAATGGTGAAACTTACGATGTCACGTCTCTTTTGTGGAATGTGCCTTCACCGAATGTGCCGACCTATGAATCCCTTCTCGGCTATGCAGGAACCTGCTTCTTTGAAAGCACAAACGTCTCCGAAGGCCGCGGCACATTTAAGCCCTTCATTCTGATCGGAGCTCCATGGATAGACGGATCGGATTTTGCGAAGATTCTAAGAAGTGAATTCCCGGATCTAATATTGAGAAGTCGTGAATTCATGCCCTTCTACAGAAAATATGCAAATGCCAACTGCAGCGGAGTCGAGTTCTTTCCGAGAAATGATGACAACTTCTTTGTCATAACTATGAAGATGATGGATTATTTGCTAAAATATGAAAAATTCGAGATCATGGATCGTTCAGACGATCTGATCGGTATTAAAGACAGCGCACAAAAGATAAGGGCTCGGAAACTCGACTACAATCAATGGAAGGAGTCAGGGATGGAGTTCATAAACTTCGTTGGAGACTGCCTTCTCTATCCCGGGAAGCTTAATTATAGAGATTGAAGGGGGTCGTCATGGGCGAAACACCGATTCCGCTATATTACAAGTTGTATGTCGACTTGAAAGAATCTCTGAATTCCGGAAAGTACCAAAAAGGCGACAAGCTTCCTACAGAGAAGGAGCTCTGTCAGAATTACGGCATTAGCAGATTGACCGTCCGAAGAGCCATGGATGAACTCAGGAGAGAGGGCTTCATTGAAAGATTGAAGGGAAAGGGGACCTTCGTCACCGGCTCGAAACGTGAAGAGCAGTTGGCCATTCTCACGGGATTTACGGATGAAGCGAGAAAGCGTGGCAGTGAAACCCGTTCTGTGGTTCTCGAAAACAAACTCGTGAGAGTCCCGGCCGATGCGGTTGAGCTCTTTGATATTCCGGCGGATGCTATGGTCGTTCTTCTCAAGAGAGTCAGGTTTCTCGAGGGCGAACCATACGCGATTGAAGAGGCTTATCTTAACGTTGGAGCAGATATTCGCTTTCTGAATATCACACAAAGAGACATGGAAAAGGAATCTCTGTATGGGATTTTGAGAAAGGAATTCAGTATAAACATCTCTTATGCAGAAGAAGAAATGGAACTCACTAGACTCAAGAAAGAAGAAGCCCGTTTCCTTCGACAGGATCAAGACGAATGCGCAATAATGCGGAAGAGATTCACTTATACAAAGAGCGATATATGTATTGAATACGTAATTTCACTCTACAGAGCCGACAAGAGCAAGTTCAGAATCGTCAGAAGAATATGACGATGACCGGGGTTGTGTCTGCGGGCAGGAAAGAGCGGAATAAGACGCAAGGCTGCCTTCGGCAGGAGGCAAGGCCGGGAAGAACATCCCAGGTCGCAATGCCCGCTTCGCGGGGAGAGAACCGATTTTCGCTGCGAGAAAACTCTGTATGTTGTGAAGAGCAGTTGCAAGTTGTAAGAAAAAGCAAGAGAGACGGGGTTGCGGGTTGCGGGTTCGTAAGTGCAAAAGAAACTGGTTGACCGTTGAACGGTTCTCCGTTCTCCTACAAGAATGAGAAAGAGCGTAAGAGTCGCGTCTAGCGTCTGGCAAGAGCGAGATCCCGTACAATAACATTACGGGATGACCCTGAACAGGAGACCCCAAACAAAAGCCCCAAACAGGAGCATTTTGGGGCAGGCTCATTGGGATAGGTATATCGGGACAGGCTTTAAGGGATAACAGTCTTTTCTTGCTTTCAGTAATTCTGACGACGCGACAGCTCATAATCCTCGTTTGGGCGCTCAACCTGGATCTAATCTCATCAGTCGCGTTCTCTCTATAATCATTTCGCGGTTCTTAACCAAGAACCGGACACGAAGTGTCTGAACGATGGACGCCCTTCTGCTCTTGATCTTAAATCCCCGCTTGAGCGGGGGGGACCGCTTGCGGTGGGGTGTGTGCTCTTTGAAGCTCGTTTCGAACTGCGCTCCTTTTCGAAAAATGTATCTCAAATGGGGCATCTGTGTGTCACATGCTAGAAAATGGTTCCCCTATAATTCTCTTGTTTTCTCGAAGCGAAGCTCTCGACAAAGCTTCTTCACTGTCGATTCTTACGCTGGACGGGTCCACGGTCTGGGACGAACCAGGGACGCTTTTTCACAGCTCTCAGAGTTTCTTAGCTAGCGTCCAGCGCAAAGCATTTTTTCACAGCGCTCAGCGGGTTTTTGCTCTTAAGAGCACAGCGGTTCTTATGCTTGCAACTTCTTGGCACACTGCAACTCACAACTGTTCTTTCGAAGGACGGGTTCATGATCCTGGACGAAGGACCAAGGACGGCTCTTCACAGCGCACAGCGTCTCTTCTCACCGCGAAGTAGGCCTTGCGTCCCACCGAAGGTGGCATCACTTCCGTCGATGCTTTTCGGCGCATCACTTCTCCGGACGTTTCTCCGGGCATCACTTCCTAGCGTTAGAGAGCCTCGT
>DSBT01000325.1 GCA_011045915.1 Mesotoga infera | reverse complement strand
CCATTTGCAAGAATTGCATTTGCGGTCTGTTGATATGCCCTGCGTGAATCACCGAATCTCCTGAACCAGATGGTGAAGTGAATCGCATAATCGATTACCAGCCCCATCAACATTCCCGAAATGAGAGCCGTTGAAATGCTGAGAGGTATCCTGAAAACGGCCATGAAAATGAAGTTGAATAGTGTTGTCAACAGAATTGGAATCGTGGCTATTATGGTCGACTTCAAGCTCCTGAATATCGTGAATAGCAGAAGTATGATAAGTCCAAATGATACTATCAAGCTCTGAATCTGATTATTAACGACCGAAGAGTTGACGCTCTTCCATATAAGCGTCGTTCCCGCCAGAGTAAACTCAAATCTACTTTGGAGTTCCTTGTTTCTTTCAATCAGCTCTTCTACTGAGGTTTTCAGTCTCTCCGCGCTGAGACTGTCGCTTTCAGGCGAAAAAAGGTTGAATCTTATTGCATTATCGCTTAATAACAGCGAAGTGGAGTCGCCAAAGAAATCAGTTGAGTTCAGCACTCTAATCATCAAAGTCACGGGAATATTCGTCTCTCTCGACAGGTCAAAAAGACTCATCACCTTGGAGACTCCATCGAGTCTCTTCAATTCCTCTTCAAGAGCTCCAAGACTCTCGACTTGATCTGCCGTCAACACCGGGCTTTGGCCACCTTTCGGTTTTGCCATGAGAGCATAATTTGTCAGCCAGCCAAAGGCCTCTTTCATTGTCTGTGCACTGTTCCTGATTTCCGAGCCCTCTTTGAAAAAGTTGTACTGATCAATAGTCATTGGAATAGTCATTATCAAGAGTGGAGAAGAAATGGCAATTACAATTATTGCCCAGATTACTACCTTCTTCACAACGGCATTCACATCTCTTGGAAGCGAAATTTCTCGCTTCTTGATTTTCTTTGTAGTTACCAGTCCCGGGAGGACAGTCATTGTAAAAATCGCCGAGAAGAAAATCCCCGAGCAAACAAAAATCCCCATCTCTTGAAAGGCCTTCATGTCGAGCAGAATATATGAAGAGAAACCAGCCATAGTAGTCAAAGCCGAGAAAAGAACAGGTACTCTCTCTTCGAGCACTGTCCTCTTTACAGCATTCTTTAAGTGTATGTTTTCCTCAAACCTTGACAGAAAGTGCATTCCGTAGGCGCTTCCAATAATGACGATAAATGAGGGAACCATGACCGTGAGGCTATTTATTGAAAGCTCCATCATTCCCATAATCCCGATGATCACCATTACTGCGGCTAAAGGCGGTATAAGGGTTAGAAGCGACAACGAAATTCTTCTGAACTTGATGACGTAAACCCCTAGAATGGCGAGCAATATAAAGGGAGGGTACTTGAAAGTGAGATCAATTATGGACCTGAAGGTTGCAGAGTTGGCAACGCTTTCGCCTATAAGTCTATAGTTTTTTACACCGAGCGAATCGAGCCTGGAACGAAGCTGAGGGACGAGAATGTCACTGCTCAATTCATTCCCATCGGCGATACTAACAAGCACTCCATAGTACCTGCCGTCTGAAGAGACAAGAAGATTGCTGTACATCGGATCCTTTAACAAATCCTTATTCAGAATGAGTTTTCCGTCTTCTTCATATACAAAAGACTCAGTGTGAATACTGAACGACAGAAGATTGAACTCTCCCAGCTTAATAGCGTCAGTGGCCGACAAAACGGAGCTTATCCAATCAAGAGATTTTATCTCTTCTGTTATCCTTCTGAGAAGCTCAAGCGAGGTATCGGAAGAATTGAGAATTACCACAATCGACCCGGTATCCCCGAAAACTTCGGCGATGCGATTGAATGATGCGAGTTCGGGATCGTCATCGCTCAAAAAGGCCGCGGGAGAGGGGTCAAAGCTAAAACCATCTATTCCCAGTAATAGAACCATCACCACGACAGCCAGGATTGCGAAGGAAACCGTTCTTCTCATATTCGCACCTCAACAAACTTAGCCAATTATATCATCTGACTTCATGATTCACAGCGCTATATAGAGATCCCACACTCAGTAACGAATTCGAAAACAATTTGTGTGAAATGTTGCTGCTCTTGTCGTAGAATTGGGTTGGAACATTTATCGAGATAGTCATTTAGTCATTCGTTTGGAGGGACGTTACTTGATTAGTTGCTCTAAGCTCACAAAGATCTTCGATAAAGACCCGGTGGTCAACGAGGTTGATCTGTCGGTTAGTTCAGGGGAGATATATGGCTTTCTTGGGCCAAACGGAGCCGGAAAAACGACGACCATAAAAATGCTTACGGGCACCCTGAGACCTACATCTGGAGAAGTAAGGATTCTAAACATGGATTATTCTGGAAACGAACTTCTTATAAAGAGCAAGATAGGTGTTGTTCCGGATGAACCTAGAATATATTCCTATTTCACTGGTGCAGAGTTTCTCGAATTCATCATGGACGTCTTTCCTGACAAGAAACAAGAAGCAAAAAAGAGAGTGGGGGAGCTCTGTGAAGCATTCGGCATCGATTATCTGGGTAAGATGATTTCAGAGATGTCCCACGGTATGAAACAGAAAATAATGGTCATATCCGTTCTGATGAGAAGGCCCGAAGTGATATTTCTGGACGAACCCACAGTCGGCCTCGACGCAAGAAGCGCTAAAATTCTGAAGATGCTTCTGGAGAAGTACAAGAACGAGGGATCTACAATTTTCATGACGACCCACGTGCTTGAAATCGCTGAAAAGATGTGTGACAGGATAGGGATTATCAACAAGGGAAGGTTGATCTCTGAAGGAACAATGAACGAGCTTAGAAAGAGGGCCGGAGCCGACGAAAAAGAGAGTCTAGAGAATCTGTTTCTGCAGCTTACCGGAGAAGATGAAGATATCCAGGAAATAGTAAGTGCATTGTGAGGTGTTAGTCATGAACGATCTAAAGCTATTCTTCAAGTATAAGCTCTTTATGTTCCCTGGCAAGAAAGGAACCAGAGGCGGCATCTCAAGTCAGCTGTTCGTATTCGCTGTTTTCACGGTCATGATAGGGTTCTTCCTGTGGGAAGTCTATGGAGCAACTGCTGGAGTGGAAGTGGAGGGAATCGCCCTTGGCAAAGTTATGGCCGGTTTTTTTCTCACCATTTCCGGACTGTTCTTTCTTATATCCTTCTCGGCGACGTCATCGTATCTCTTCATGAGAAATGAGGAGATAGACATGCTTCTCGTTCTTCCCGTGAGAAGAGTCAGCATAATTGCTTACCAAATCATGATTTCGACGGTATATCAAGGCCTCACATTGTCAGTATTCCTTGGAATCGCTCTTCCTTATCATCTAAGAGT
>DSBT01000324.1 GCA_011045915.1 Mesotoga infera | reverse complement strand
CTGCCACTGATGAGAGCTGCACATAGAGCGACGGAGACTCCCTGGATTGCAAAAGCCGAAAGAATGACCTTCTTTGTTTTTATGTCAAATCGGCGAGCAGCTTCAGCGTTATCTCCGACCGCATATACGTGAGCTCCAAATTGGGACTTATGAAGAAGAACCCATGCAATAAAAAAGTAGGCAGCCATTATGAATATTGCTATTGGAATTCCGAGTACTGAGTCTCGTCCCATGATCCTCAAAGACTGATCAGAGACGTAGATCGGTTTGTTTGAGTAGATGAAGGCCAGTCCCCTGAAAGCCGTGAACATTGCCAGCGTTACGATAAAAGCCGGAATCCTCTGATAAGCAACCATGAAACCTAGGCCGATGTAGACTGCGGCGGCAATCATTGCAACGAGTGGAAGGGCAATCCATAGAGGGATTCCATTAAGCTCCATGAAGCCAGCTAGAAGCACTCCGAAGAGAGCGACTCCTGAACCGGCTGAAAGATCAATATTTCCGGTGATTATAATGAAGGACATTCCGACGGACAGTACCCCAATGTAGGCGATCTGCCTGCCAATATTCAGAAAATTTGATACCGAAAAAAATGTGTCGGTCGAGAACGTGAAAAATAGGAAAACAGCTACAAAACCAAGAACAGTTGTTCCTTTGGTAAGCAACCACTCTTTGGTGAAAGCACTACTATCTGAAACTAAAGTCGAACCAGAATTCGAATCTCGCCGCATCTTCCATTGCCCCCAAAGCATAACGGCATGGAGGAGCCATTACTCCTCCAGCCGTCGATAATCAACTCTATTTCACTGTTGGTTCAGTTGGATCGCGCTCGAACGTATCTACATTATCCGGAGTAAAGATCTTCGCCGGAACCAAACTGTTTTCAGGAACCCAGTCGTTTCCTAGAACTTCCATACCCTTGATGTAGGTTAGTAGAGCCTGAACTGCAATTCTTCCTTCAAGGTAAGGCTGCTGCTGTGCCATAGCCAGTATCGATCCATCATTAAGCCCTCTAAGAGCTTCATCTGTCATGTCGAAACCAACTATCTTGATTTTTTCGAGAAGGTCAAAGGTTTCCAAGGCCGCGTGCGCCCCAACAACAGAGTTCTCTGCCGGAGCGTAAATCAAATCTAGATCAGGATGCGCCATAGACAAGTCACTGACTGCGTTGAATGATTGATCGCGATCATACCCCTGATACTCGCCAACGAAAGTCACACCGTCCATATCCGCAAGTGCTTCCAAGAAACCTTCCGTTCTTTCGATCTGAATCTGAGATTCTAGCCACCTTACTATCGCTATCTTCGCTTTGCCACCAAGCTCGTTTTCTATGTATTCCTTCGCAACCAAGCCAAGCTCATAGCCAACTTGCTTATTGGGAGTACCAACAAACGTAATAACTCCCGGGACCTCAACAGGCATGTCTACAGTGACTACCGGTATTCCAGCTGCAATTGCTTCTGTAGTAACTGGAATGAGTCCTTTTACGTCGATCGGAATAAGAATAATGGCATCTACCTTCTTCTGAATGAAATCTTCCATCGCAGCTACCTGCTTCTCCATGCTCAGATCTGGATCGAACGTTTCAACTTCAACTCCTGCTAGAGCGGCAGCATCTCTTATTCCCGCTTCAATTGCTTGAAAGAATTCATGTCTAAGTGTGATTGTAGTGACTCCTATCTTCAAAGCAAAACCGAAACTGACGAGCAATCCTAGAACAACCATTAACACTAACGCCTTTCTCAACATCTACATCACTCCTTTTTCCTGAGATAAGGAAACTTTCCCCCAATTTGATTTCCAGAGCCATTTCTGTAAAGCCTAATACTATAACGATATGCATTTCCAGCGATTGTAGCCCTTACGAATTCAACAACTCTTCCTGTTGTAGTATGTGTCACTCGTTCATAACTCATTACCGGTGCTCCAGGAGGAATATTGAGAAGTTTTGCTTCGGTTCTTGTAGCCGCCTTGGCCTCCAAAAACTGATCGGCATAATCAAGTTGATAACCGTATTCGTCTAGAAGCCCATAAAGGGAGGTGCTGGGATTCGCATCGATGTTCTCCGGGAGAAATCCGATTGTCTTAGCAATGATGTATGGGACATAGTTGTAGTTGATTCCGATGGGATCTTCCCCTGAGAGCCTTAATCTAACAATGTATATGAGTTCTCTATCTTCTTCTGAGAAGTACTTTGACTCTTTCATTTCCGATCCAATTTCATAACTGACAACTTTCGTTCTTGGTTGCCCAGATGACATAATGAGATCTTCGCTGAATCCCGTTAATCCTGGCAAATGAAGATTTAGCTTTTCTCCAGATACAAAAGTGCCTTTCCCTTGTATTCGTTTGACAACATTGGAATTTTCGAGCTCGGTCATCGCCCTAACGACAGTTGCCCTGCTTACCCCAAACTCATCCATAAGCTCGCGTTCGGTTGGTAGTCTGT
>DSBT01000323.1 GCA_011045915.1 Mesotoga infera | reverse complement strand
TAGATTACACCTGTTCGTGATACTAATTATCATTATTGGAGGAACCATCAATCCTTCCTTAAGGAGTGAGTCTCTCACCGATTCAGATTCTTTGAATGCTTCCATAAGTTTTGCAGAGCCACGAATGTATCTTGGATTTCTCACTATCCATGGCAGAAAGACCTTTGACAGACGCGGATTGACAGACCTGAAAGCAAGATCAATCTTCTCTAAGATTCCAGATTTCAAATATTCACCCCTTAACATCTTAAAAACAATCTAGTACAATATTGTGGCTTATGAGTTATGACAAGAGAAACTCTTTACTTTTTTCTTCAAACGTTATAGTTTGCCTGAGAAAATCGAGTCACATAGATGTAATGTATATAATACTTGACATTATGTAATGTAGTATATACACTTGTCTCAGGTGATGATTTGAAGAACAGGTTGAAGGAATTCAGATTTGTGAATCATAACATGACACAGAAGGATCTGGCAAGAATGGCCGGAGTAAGCCGGCAGACAGTAATCGCAATCGAAAAGGGAAAATTCAATCCTTCAGTTAAGCTTGCTCTTAAGCTCGCGAATATTTTTCAATGTACCGTCGAGGAACTGTTTCAACTGGAGGAAGGTGATTAGGCTGATACTTAAAACGGTTATTTTGATATTTGACGTCTTCGTGATTATCCTATCGATTTCTCTCATTAGGACCGCAGGAAGCTGGTATTCTCTGCTTTTGCTGGGGTTATTTCTCTTTCCGTCACTGAGAATGCTACGAGTAATCCCCGGATTTGACGAAAGAGAGAAGGCGATTGACAACCTTTCATCTAATATTGCATTGGGAATAAGCTTTGTTTTGGCGGTCTTCTACATTGGAATGAAGTACAACCTTACGATCGACGGCGCGATCTCTTTCATTCTTGTTCCTTTTGTTGCAAAGGCCGTCTTTTTTTCTGGATTCACTCTTGAGAGAAGGCAGTCGATATCAATCATCGGAAGATCGGTGGGCTTGATATTTGTAGGCTTTCGCTTCTTTCCCACGGTTTTTCTACGGTCGGTCTGATAGAAATGCTTCCAGGAATCGTGATTCTTATTTGCACGGAGCTTTCTGTCAGATACAGATGGTTCGGTCTCAGTTATTTGTTCTTGATAGGTATTGCAACATGGGTCTATTTTCCAAACTTTGAGAGAATCACGTCGGTGCTTGTCTACTCTTTGTTCGTCATCCCGTTCAGTTTTCTTCTGGTCAGATCTCTTAAGAAGACCTAGAGCGATGAACTCTAGGTCTTTCTTCGATACTGCAGAGCCTCTGCAATATGCCTGGCCTCGACTTTGCTTTCCTCGAGATCGGCTATAGTAAGTGCTACTTTAAGAACTCTATCAATGGCCCTTGCAGTTAATTTCATCTTATCCATTGCCGCCGAAAGAAGCGATCTCGATGCAGCATCGAGCGGCACGTATTCTTTCAGCAAGGCATGACCGAGCTGACTATTCGAAAATATGCTCATTCCCTCATATCTTTTCGACTGTCTCTTTCTTGCCGCAATGACCCTCTTCCGAATTTCGTCCGAGCTTTCTGCCGTTGAGTTTTCCATATACTTGTCGAAATCGAGTCTTGGCATATCCACAAAGATGTCTATTCTATCTTCCATCGGACCAGAGATCTTTCTGTTGTATCTCTGAATGTCGTACCACGAGCACGTGCATTCTCTTGTTTTATCGCCATACCACCCGCAAGGACACGGGTTCTGCGCAGCCACCATCATGAATCTTGCGGGATAAGTAGCGGTAAGTTTCGCTCTAGCCACAGTAATTACGCCATCTTCAAGTGGTTGCCTCAGTGCCTCAATCACATCTCTTCTAAATTCCGGAAACTCATCCATGAAAAGTACACCATTATGAGCCAGGCTTATCTCACCTGGTCTTGCATCGTTTCCTCCGCCCACAATGGAAGTTGTAGAAGCGGTATGATGAGGCGACCTGAACGGTCTCTGTTTTACCAACCCTCTATCGCCCAGCAGCCCGGCAACACTGTAAATCATCGTTGTCTCAATAGCTTCATCCATAGTCAACGGCGGAAGGATCGATGGGATTCTGCGAGCCAGCATCGTCTTGCCACAGCCCGGTGAACCTCGAAGAGAAATGTTATGCCCGCCTGCAGCAGCAACTTCAGAAGCCCTCTTGGCAAACTCCTGGCCTTTGATTTCGGACATGTCGGGCCCGCTCATATTTCCAAGTTCAGGTTCCGAATACACTACAGGTCTCTTCTGAACATATCCGTTTAGAAAACCAACCAAATCATTTAGACTCTCGGCGGTGTAGATAGTCAGGTTGTTCACTGTTGAGGCTTCTTGACTATTTGGGGCTGGAAGTACTACTTTCATACTCTTTGCCCTGCTGGAAAGTGACAATAGAATGGGCAGGACTCCCCTAACACGTCTCAAGCTTCCATCTAGACCAAGCTCCCCAAAAAATACAAAGTCTGAGAGATCAGTCTTTATTTTGGAGGTGGCTTTTAGAAGCCCCACCGCAATAGGGAGATCGAGATAAGATCCCTCCTTTTTCACGTCGCTCGGAGCGAGATTCACCGTTATCCTGCCATTGGGGAGCTCAATTCCCGAGTTCTTAACGGCGCTCTTGACTCTCTTCTTGCTCTCTTTAATAACGGTGTCTCCGAGACCTACTATATCCATTTCCTGGATAATTGCTCTGCTGTCAATATCCAGTTCAACGAGAACATCCATAACGTTCAAACCCATGGTTGTAATCGTCCTAACTCTTGAATAGCGCATCTCATAACCTCCTATCCTATATGAGATTATATCAATCAAAGAGCGCAGAGGTGATATACTATAAATGAGGCATGGTCGAGGTGTGCATATGAAGAATACACATCGTATTGGTGTTAGAGCTGTAGTTATCAAAGACGAATCTGTTCTTCTTGTTCGTCATGATCATCGCGACAGACCTCCCTTCTGGTGTTTTCCCGGCGGACTTGTTGAACCTGACGAAGATCTTCTCAGCGCTGTCAAGAGAGAGATAAGGGAAGAAACAGCTCTTGAAGTTTTGCCTCGCTCTGTCGTCTCACTACAGGAATTTAGAAGAGAAAACCTTCTGGAGGTGATATTTTCCTGCGATTACGTCTCAGGAAGTCTCAAACTGGGATCGGATCCCGATAACTTGGGAATCCCAACATTAGTTGATGTGAGATGGGTGAGATTTGAAGAGATCGAAAAGTACAAGGTATTTCCAGCTCAGCTCGCTCATCATCTAGAGAATGGGTTGGTCAATCTGAGTTCAGTAAATCTCTACCAGATGGAGAGCAAGCAATTGACCTTTGGACAGGATCTTGATTCCGGTGCACTGTAACGGTATTTGATATTGTGATAACATGTATTAACACAACTTGAGTCACATCACGCGAGAGGAGGGTTATCATGGATTACAACATCTACTCTAAAGACGTAACTGTAACAGACTCCATGAAAGACTACATCGACAAGAGGTTCTCAAAAGTGTCGAAAGTTGTCAACGAGGAGAAACTAATTTCGATGGATCTCAGGCTCTCGAAGGAAAGAGCTTTCTACAAAATTGAAGCAACTGCTCATTTGCCAGGCGTGATGGTTCGTGTAGAAGAGAAGGGCAGTGATTTCTACACAGTCATCGATTCAGCATCTGATTCCTTCGAGAGAAGAATAAAGAGGTTCAAAGAGAGAACTCGCTATAAGCACAAAAACGGCCTTAAGGAAAACCTCGAATCAATCCCCTCCAAGTTCGAGGAAGATCAATCAGCAGTGATCACTAGACGTAAGAAGTTCACAATCAAGCCAATGACTGAGGAGGAGGCCGTGCTTCAGATGGAAATGCTTGGCCACACCTTTTTTGTCTATAGGAACATAGATACAGATGAAGTCAATGTTCTTTATACCAGGAAGAACGGGTCTGTTGGAATAATCGAGATGAATGAATAGCGTTGGCCACCAAGAGGTGGCCCGCTTTTTGATCGTTTGAGAACGACATTAATTGTAGTA
Source organism: Mesotoga infera (assembly GCA_011045915.1). Classification (NCBI taxonomy): domain Bacteria; kingdom Thermotogati; phylum Thermotogota; class Thermotogae; order Kosmotogales; family Kosmotogaceae; genus Mesotoga; species Mesotoga infera. Next base: position 16,232 of record DSBT01000323.1, on the reverse strand, counting down.
GATTTGGAATCCAGTTTTGTCAATAGAAATGAAAGGGCGGTGGCAAGAATACAGAATAACAGAACGCAGACCATAGTCTTCAGTAGAATCGAAGATGAGGTTAGGATCGCTTCGCTGGATGGCGATCAACTAGAAGAAATCTTCTTCGAAGACATGGACAGCGAGAGCGTAACAGGGAACATCTATCTGGGTAAGGTGGAAAATGTCGTTCCAAGTCTAGAAGCGGCGTTTGTGAATATTGGAATTGGAAGAAACGCTTTTCTTAGGTTCAAGGATGCATCCGGACAATCCAAATTGGAAAAGAGCAACAAAGTCCTTGTCCAGGTTAGCAAAGATCCAATTGGATCGAAAGGTCCTCAGATAACTCTAAAAGTTAGTATTCCAGGTCGCAGCCTCGTCTATACCCCATTCTCAAAACACATTGGAATCTCAAAGAAAATAACCGAACAGCAAGAAAGGCATAGATTGACAGAGGTTGCAAAGTCCGTTCTCGAAAACAAAGAAGGTGTGATATTTCGTACAGCCGCTTTTGGTTTGGGCGAGGAGACTATAAAGGAGGAGCTTGAGAGTCTTCGTAGTAACTGGAATCAGATAAATGAAACGTTTAGGAGGAGCAGAAAGCCGAAGATTCTATACGAGGAACCGTCTTTTGTAGAATATATACTCAGAGAGAGGCTTACTGAAAACACAAAGGAAATAGTTGTTGACTCCGAGGAGCTCTGGCACGATGTAGTCGCAGGAATCAGCAAGTTCAAATCGGGTTTTAAACCAGTTGTAAGGTACGTTGAAGGTGACGCTTTCGCATCTGAAGAAGTATATGAGAAAATGAAGATTCTCTACACCAGGATGGTTCCCTTACCCGGAGGAGGGAATATTTACATAGATAGAACGGAAGCAATGACTGTAATCGACGTAAACTCGGCCAGCAATATCTCTGGAAACGACGTATCTGAGACTTCATTGAATACAAACCTTGAAGCGGCTTCGGAAATAACGAGACAGCTGAGATTGAGAAATATCGGAGGAATCGTTGTTATCGACTTCATAGATATGAAGAGCGACGAAGATAGACAGAGAATAATTGGCAGCCTTACAAGTGAATTCAAGAAGGACAAGGCAAGGACCATGATAATGGGATTCACCAGACTGGGACTTCTGGAAATGACTAGAAAGCGATCTACGGCTGCCATCGGATCCAAACTATATTCCTCATGTCCGATCTGTAAGGGTACGGGAAGGATTGAATCTCCCAGGGCCGTATATCAGAGATTGTTGAAGGATCTTGCCAGAGGTTTTCAGGATGAGACTATTAGTGGGGCGGCTGTTCAGGTGTATCAAAACATGTCGGGAATCCTCACTCCCGAAAACCAGAAGAACCTGGGTAGAACTTTAAAAAGAGAGATTTCAGTCGGCTTTACATGGCCGATTCCGACTTCCTATGAAGTAAAATTCGTGAAGCAGCAAGAGAAACCAAAGAGATCTAGAAGAAAAGCAAAAAAGGAGTCTAAATGACTCCCTTTTATTTCTGGTGGATGCGACAGGGATTGAACCTGTGGCCTCTTCCGTGTGAAGGAAGCGCTCTTCCGCTGAGCTACGCATCCGCACAGTAAATTCTATCACTGGCCGGGTATGGTGTCAAGGTTTGGCTGTTCGCTGAGTTGTGACAGATAGAGATGATGGTTGGAAAGAGCTACCGTCAGAGGTTATCCGTTCTCGGTCCACCGTTCTCCGAAAAGAGAGCGAGAGAGAGAGGCCCGTGACGATTTTGATCTCGTCCAAGAACGGGTTCACGATCTTGGACGAAGGACCAAGACGAAACTTTTCAGCGAGCAGCGTCGACTATCAAGCGGACTGGGCACTCTGTAAGCCCTAACCCCGCAATCCGGAATCCATTTCTAATATGGTTTTTTAAAGGGCCTGTACTCACATCACACAATCGGTTGCTTCATCTGAATTTCCGTTCTTCAATCCGCAGTTACTATTCCCGAGAACCGGATTCAGCTCTAGAGAGCGAAATTGCGAAAACGTGCACATTAGGCATTTGAGGCAGTACTATTTCCTTTAGGGGTTTGTCGAGAAGATCGACACAACGGTAATACAACATGCACTTAATTCTCTCTGTGTTGCCTGTATTATCATATCTACCCGAAAACTCGAAGGCGATCTTCTCTCCTGTCGAAGGTCCTCCGCACCAGTCGGAAAAAGACATCGGAATAACTTGCTGATAATCATCTTCATAGATTAGAAGAGCTTCACCAGTGTAATCACCGTGATTCGCCGCACCCAAGATGCAAATCTTGTCGAATATTTCTGCCGAGAATGTCAGTGCCTGTCCTGTAAGCCTCAAGTTATCGTTTCCGTCTACATTGACCATGAATTCTGTGTCTTCCACAGCAAGAGAACCGGAATCGATAGCTCTCTCAAGCTCCGAAGATATGTAAGATGCTCCGAATAATCCCTGAGGATTATCGAAGTTTGCCGTTTTTCTTTCGTCAGAGGCGGCGATTCCATTGTTATCGAAATACTCGATCAGATTTAGATGGGCAAACCCATTCATCTCGGTAAGACTTACGGGAAGTACCGGGACTTCTACAATCCTCTTTTCTCTCTCAAAGACCCTGCCGTCGATGACGGATATTCCCTCGTCAAATCCACTGTACCCTTTGAAGTTGAAAACAATCGATACGTCATTTTCAAGAAGATATACTGCAGCGATCTCCGGTATCAGAATAATCTGATCGATATCAAAGCTTCCTTCGCTCAGTTTTCCTCCGACCGTAAGCGTTGTCTCTTTTCCATTTCCATTAAGTACACCGAGTTTTTGCACTGTTTTCGCTTCGATCTCAATTGTATTTTCCGACTTTGATTCTCCCAATCTCAATGCGAAGACCACTTCACCCGTTCTCACTTCATTTGTGGCTGCAAACACTGAATGCGGTACCTCTGAGAGGGTCACCGGTTGACGTAAGCTGAATGCTCCGGAAATCTTAGTCAAGGCACTTCCCGAAACTCCAGCACTTTGAATTATCTCTGATTCTGAAAGGCCCGCCCTCATGGATTCTGCTTCCAAAACAAGTACCGGGGTAAGAATCTCTATCCCTGCTGAGAATAGATATCCATACTCTTCAGGAAGTCCCTCAATTCTTTCAAGAGAAAGAAGCATAGAAATTGTGGATTCCGCTCCGGCATTTCTGTTAACATGTGAGAATTCGAGGCCATCAAATCCCTCTCCGTCATTGCCGATAAGAGACTGATTCAATCTATTAGCTCCAAGATACCAGCTTCCAAGAAGAGCGGTTATGGCAGCGATATCCCCATCGCCGGTTAACTGATATAGCCTGAAGCCCGCTGAAATTGCAGATTCAGCTGCATAAGCGATCTGCGGGAAGAGTTGCAAATAGCCAGAAATCGAGTATATGGGCCCTGCATTTATTAGGAGCATAGAGCTTCTCTTAAATGATTCGGCAGAGATTTCGAGAAGACTGTCATCTTCCAGAATCTCTCCAGCTACTGCCAACGCTTCCAGTTGTCTTGAACCCCACCCGTGCCAGAAGTGTGTCGGTTCTGAAGGTGAGGATTCGTCAACAAAACCATTGAAGATGGAGTCCTCATCCAGGATTAATTTGCTTTGCAGAGCGGCCGCACACCTCTTTATGAAACTCCCCAATGATGCATCGTTACTTATAGCATATAACTCCGCCGCTCCAAGAAGAACTACTGAGGAAAGATCGGTGTATCCCTGTATCAGACCATCCCGCTCAAAGTCGATGATTTCTCGAAAACAACGTTGGGCCGCATTTGCTAATTGAGTCGATAACTCCGGATCAATACTATGCGAAATCCGAGCCCCCATTGCAAGTGCCCATAGAGCTCGCGCCGCCCACCAGTTGCCTCCCTTTCTTGATGTGGGACCGTTTCTATTGATGCTACCGTCGTCGAAGACAAAATTATAGAAATCTCCATCACTGTCCTGCATGGAAATTACGAACATGAGGGCTTCTTTAGCGCGATCGTAGTGTTTTTCCATTCCCGAGGTTTCAAAGAGCCTCAAATATAGAATTGCAGCCCTTGAAACATCATCGACGCAGGTCACTCCTTCACCCGGAGCATCTGCGTGCTTGTAATTACCGTCAGGCAGCCTGTCTGCATATATCCAGTAACCGGTTTCACTTTCCTCTTCAACGGCAAACTGATCCCTAAGAAATTCCAGATGATTCAAATTAATCTGAACTTCAATTCCAATAAGCATAAACGAAATTAGGAGTACTGGAATAATTAATGCTCTTTTCATAGGCACCTCCAAAAGAAAAGGGTGAGAGGAAGCCTCTCACCCTCAATCAAAGTTCAGTTACTCTCCAATCTTAAGCGATTGAATTTCTGCCTTCTTCAGTTCAACGAATTCTATCGAGTCTCCTATCGAATCAGCGTTGTATATCGAGTAAACTCTCTTGAAACTGACAACATCTCCAGCCGCAAAGCGCTTCACATAGTCTTCCCAACTTGATGAGACGTAGTCTTTCGTACTCTCGAAGATATCGATCTCACCGGGCATCCATTCGAAGTATCCGTCTCTGAATTCTCTGCTCTCGTACACCCAGGTAAGGCCACCCATCCACTTTTCATAGTCGGCGACCACGACTGGCACCTCTGGGTTTATTTCCGCCACACCTGTCTTCAAAGACTGCGAATAGTTGGCTCTCCAGCTCTCCTGGGAGGCAAAAATGTATGTTGCACCCCACCAGAGAGGTCTCATCGAATCAACCGCGGGGAAAACTATGTAAGGTTTATTCCCGGAATACATTATCGCGTTTCTCTCAAGCCAGTATTCTAGTGGTGTAATATTGAGCTGATCGGCCCAGAGAAGTCTTCTGAATACAGGGAGCGTATGGACCGTGTCTTCGGCTACATCAGTCAATACTCTTGTTGCCATTATCTGTAGTTTCATTAGTTCGGCATATGTCCCAAATTCAAAGGTGTTGTGAGAAATTATATCCCCATTGCTGAAGATAGTGGTAATAATTTTCTGGGTCACACCGAGGAAGGGCTTTGCTTCAAGTGTACTGACTACTGTAATTCCAACAGGACCGGCTGGGAGGACGTTAACTTCCTTAACAGTGAAGTCTCCAGAAGTCTTCTCCTCATGTCTGCCAAACTCACCATCAATATAGTAGGTCGATCCCACATATCCTGACATTCTTACAATACCGATTTCATCTACTACTGTACCTTCCACATCTCCGAAACCAGTTACCTTTACAAGACCTCTGTTGTTTGCGACAGCCCTTATCTCTCCGATCTCGAGAAGCCACTGTCCCTCTTCTTCGACCACTCTTCCCGCTGTGTCATAAACAGGAGGAAGGATGTCGAAATCGTCTGTAACGGCAATTTCTGCTCGTCCCATAATCAAGAAGGAAAGAACATCTCCAGAAGACAACTTACCGTTAGAATCCGTATCGTCGATCTGATAAGGAAGTTCCTTTCCGTCCTGAATCACTCTCAGTGAATCCCAATTAGCATCGAAGTCAACTCCCACAAGATCAAGGATCTCGCTCATTGCTATTGTTACTGCAATAGGCTCACCGGAAAAGGAATTAACTGATACAGGAACCTTAACCGTTTCAGCAGCAAGAAAGACCGAAACCAATATAAAGAACAGAAGCAAGAACTTTTTCATACAAACACCTCCCAGAAAGTCGATGTGAAATCGCTTACATATCTATGAGATTATAGAATCTTATGACTTCTATGATCTAGAAGAGTTATGGTCGTTTACTAACTGTTATTAACGCTGGTGAGTTACTAAGATTAAATAATTCGTCCTTTCATATTATTGCTTCTGTTTTAATGACTAATGAACAATATACAACGTAATGGAGAGATATGGAAACTGAAAACGCTTATTTCTAGCTTGATCGTCCTTACTTATTATCAAACGATCCTAATTGACCAGGAATGGACGTGATTATCCTAACTAAATAAGGGTATATTATTTTTGTAGCTGTAAGCGTTTACATATATTGAGGTGATACTTGTGTCTGCAAAACTATCCGATGTCGCCAGACTAGCTGAAGTCTCAACAGCGACAGTTTCTAGAGTGCTAAACAAAAGTGGATACGTTTCTCAGAAATCCAGAGAAAAGGTCTTGTTGGCTGTCGAAGAACTTGAATACAGTCCTTCTAGAGTTGCCAGTTTCCTGGCGAGCAGGAAGCTCACTTTCAATGTTGGAATTGTTGCAGGAAAGAGGTTGTTCCGGATTCTCTCTGATAAGTCAGATCAATTTTATACTATTGTCCTGAATGGAATGGAAGCGTTTTTCAAAAGCAATAATATTAGAGGTGAGCTTGTCCCAAACGATGAGTTTTCGAACGACTTCGATGGATACCTGATGATTGGAGGAGAGATAAAGGAAAATGATGTCAGAAGAGTTAAGAGCAGCGGAAAGCCGGTCGTGCTTGTTGACCAGTACTTGGCCGGAGTAAAAGTCGATTGTGTCGTCTCCGACGGCTATGACGGAGCCATTTATGGAATCAGAAAGTTGCTTTCAAAGGGACTGAAGAAGATTGTGAATATCCACGGCCCCTTGTCTCACTTTGGCTTCAAGGATAGGTACGATGGCTATGTTTCTGCAATGGAAGGCGCCGGTCTCCTTCCGAAAGCCTTTGAATTCGATGAGGAGAACGATAACATGAGCCCTATCATCGATCTATTGCTTTCAAGATATGGACTTCCTGATGCTGTCTTTGGATGCAACGATACTGCAGCGATAAGAGCAATGGAAGAGCTGCAGGCCAGAGGAGTAAGAATTCCTAAAGATGTCTCAATAATTGGATTTGATGATATAGTGAGTTCTTCAGCCACCTGTCCTCCACTAACAACTTTCAAGATCTTCAAGCACGAGATGGGAGCCGTTGCATCAAGAAGATTGCAAAGCCTGCTAATCGGAAATGAGCCTCATCCGACAAAGATTTCTTTATTCACTGAATTCGTTCAGAGAGAGAGCACTTCATAGAAAAGGAGGTAAAGCATCATGAAAAAGACTATTCTATTAGTAGTGTTCCTGTGTTCCTTTATTGGTTTATTTGGCACTGAACTGGTGTTCTGGACAGCGCCCAATCCCCTCCAGGAAAGCTTCTGGAAGGAGGTTGTTACAGAGTGGAATCAGAATAACCCTGACATCCAGATAAAGTGGTCAACGATTCCAGCTGCGGGTAGTTCAGAAGAAGCTATACTTACATCAATAGCGTCCGGTAGAATGCCAGATATCTGCACAAACATCTTCTCGGGCTTTGCAGCACAGCTTATTGAAGCAGATATACTGGTCCCGCTGAATTCCTTTCCGGATTTCTGGGAGCTGATGGAACAGAGAAAAATGACCTCCATTGTCGAAAGCTGGAAGTTTGGAAACGACTATTACGTACTCCCCATTTACTCCAACCCGATAATGATGTGGTGGAGATCAGACATTCTGAAGGAGCTGGGTTATGACAAGCCACCCAGGACCTACTCGGAAATATATGAGATCAGCGAGAAGTACTCCGTGCCTTATGAGAAGTATGGAACTCTTGTGGTTATGGGTAGAAATTGGTATGACAGGTGGTACGACTTCATAACGTACTTCTACGCTGCAAGCGAAGGTTCTCCTTATCTCGACGTTGAGAAGGCAAGAGCTCTGTTCAACAACGACACTGGAAAAGAAGTCGTCACGTTCATCGACACTATGTTCAGAAACGATTGGACGGCAGTTGATCTGGGTAGCAATCCGTTTTACTTTGGAGTCGTTCTTGGAGGCATATTTGGGCCGTGGGAGATCAATCAAGCCAGGAATCTCTTTCCCGATGTCTTTGATCACATAACAATAGCTCCTCCTCCGGTTCCAGATGACTATCCTGAAGACAAACCAATATTTACATTCGCAGATACTAAGGGATTAGTAATGTTTGCCACGACAAAGCACATGGAAGAAGCATGGAAATTCATAAAATGGGTCTATTCAGATATTGAAAAAGACAGAAAGTGGATGGAGGTCACTAATCTTCCACCAGCAAGAGAGGATTTGCTGACTAACCCTATATTCCAGGAATACATGGATGATAATCCAAAGTTTGCAGCTTACGCCAGCCACGTAGCCTATGCGGTCCCCCCTGCTCTTACCACAAAGACAGTTGAAGTTCAGGATATTCTCACAACGTTCCTGATAGAACAAATAATGTATGGGAAATCCAATCCATTCGATGCACTGAGTGATGCGTCCACGAGAGTGCGCAGAGAACTCTTCTAGGAGAAGAGGTGATCTAGTGTGAGGAAGAGATTGAAAACCATCGACGCAATAAAGGGCTGGTCTCTGTCAGGCGGATATCTCATATATACGGCAATATTCTGGGGATATCCATTTGTCTGGCTGGTAATTCTTGCTCTCTCAAAATGGAACTACTTCACTCCCAGAAAATTCGTCTGGTTTGAGAATTTCGCGAAGTTGTTCCAGGATGAGCTCTTCTGGAGGGTTGTACTTAACACCTTCAATTTCATGCTGTATTTCATCCCGATGGTTATCGGTCTCTCCTTGCTCTTCGCTCTCGGCTTGAAGAGAGTCAAGGTATTTCGAACTTTCTTCATACTGGCCTTCCTCGTTGCTAATGTCTCCTCCGGAGTTGCCTATTCTATTATCTTTCAGAAATTGTTCGCAATAAATGGTCCTCTCAATGAACTCACAAGAGCCGTATTCGGAATAACTATCCCCTGGTTCAGCAGCCCTCAACTGGCCACTCTATCTATTGCCGCAATGGTGACCTGGAAGTTCATCGGTTACTATGGTCTTATTCTCTTTTCCGGTCTTCAGGCAATCCCCGAAAGTCTTTATGAAGCGGCAAAACTGGATGGAGCGGGGAAAACAACCAGGTTTTTCAGAATCACTCTGCCCCTTATCAATCCTTCTTTAGTTATGGTATTAGTTCTATCACTTACCCTTACATTCGGGATATTCACTGAACCCTTCCTGATCACTGGAGGTGGTCCAATGAGGACTACATACACATTTCAGATGCTGATTTACACCACCGCATTTCAGAAGATCAATCCCGGCTATGCGTCAGCCCTGGCTATAGTCGTAGCCTTGCTAAGCTACGGATGCGTTATTCTTACTAGGAAGCTTGTTGAGCGGGAGGTGGAAATTGTATGAAGAAAATACCTATAATCATTCTTTACATTGTCCTCTTTACCACTTCAATCGCATGGATTTATCCATACATCTGGATGTTATTATCATCGTTCAAGCCGACCAATGAAATTTACGGCGGGTTCTTGCCAAGTCAGTTCACTTTCGATAATTACAAGTTCATACTCGAAGCTGCCGACAAAATGGAAAGGCCTTTCGTTCAGGCTCTTGGCAACTCGATTTTCATATCCGTAACCGTCACCTTGGGAGTACTAGTAACCTCGGCTCTCGTTGGATTCGGACTATCTAGACTGAGTTTCAAAGGAAGAAATGCCGTATTCAATTTCATAATCTTTCAGATGATATTCCCAGGATTCCTCTTCATTGTTCCTCTATATGTACTCATAAGGAATCTCGGTCTAATTGACACCAGAACGGCCCTCATACTTCCTTCCCTCGTTTCCGCTTGGGGAGTGTTCATGTTCACACAGTCTTTCAGAGCAGTCCCTAACGAGTATCTCGAGGCGGCGAGGATGGATGGAGCTAATGACCTCTGGATAATAACAAAGGTCTTGATACCGCTAACCAGTTCAACCGCTTCTATTGTAGGTCTCTTCACTTTCATCGGAATATGGGATAACTTCATGTGGCCTCTGATTGTCGTGAGCGACTACACAAAGATGCCGCTTTCCGTACTCCTGGCAAGCTTCAACATGCAGTACGGAAGCTATCTGGGGCCGGTTCTTGCAGGTTCTGTACTCCAGACTATGCCAATGGTAGTAATATTCCTGGTGTTCAGAAAGTACTTCCTTCAGGGAATCTCTATGTCATTGAAATAAGGAGTGAGAGTTGTGATCAAACTGAAAAGACATCCGTTGAATCCTCTGATCTCTCCAGTTCCGCAACATCACTGGGAATCAAAGTATGTTTTCAACTGTGCAGTTATCAATCGTGATGGAGTATTTCACATGCTCTACAGAGCACAAGGCGAGGATATGGTCTCGAGAATCGGATATGCCGTTTCGCTGGATGGCCTCAGATTCAATCGTTTTGAGAAACCCGTCTTCACTCCTGGAAGTCAGTGGGAACTCTACGGTGTTGAAGATCCCAGATTGACTGAGTTGGAAGGAAAAACCTATATGCAATACACCGCATACTCACCTCAAGGGATTAGAATATCGATGGCTTCGACTCTTGACTTTCTTCGGTGGGAACGTTACGGCGTGATAATTCCAGATGTAGACAACAAAGATGCAGCTCTCTTCCCAAAGAAGGTTGGGGGTCACTATGTGATGTTCCATAGAATTGAGCCAGATATGCACCTGGCATACTCACATGATTTGTGTACGTGGTCGAAATTTACTTCCATCGCAGGTCCTAGACCGGGTATGTGGGATGACCTGAAAATTGGAGTGGGGGCTCCCCCAGTTGAGACAGAATACGGATGGCTAGTACTTTACCATGGTGTGGAGAATACCCCTAGACCTACTTACAGACTTGGTTTCATGGTTCTGGATTTAGAGAACCCCGAGATAGTTATTAAAAGAAGCGATGAACCAATTCTTGAGCCTGAAGAGGAGTGGGAAATCTTCGGAGGTGTTCCCAACGTCGTCTTTTCCGACGCGATGGTTGAGCATGAAGGTAGATATTTCGTCTATTACGGTGCGGCAGATAACCATATTGCCGTCGCTACAATTGAGAAAGAGGCTGTATTGGACTGGATAAGGAGTTGATTTAATGAAAAGATCATTGACACTGGTATTTCTATTCCTGGTTGCACTGGCATGTGCAGTCTCTATAAAGTTTGAATCGCTTTATAGTATTGAAAGAGCTTCCAATCTTCCTTTGTTGATGCCACAAGGTATTGAATGGGAGAGCAAGGCTGTATTCAATCCGACTGCCATAGTGGTCGATTCCACAGTTTATATGCTGTACAGATCTGAAGACTGGGCAGGAGTCGGTAGATGGAACGGCACATCCAGGATCGGCATGGCCAAGTCGGAAGATGGGTTTAGATTCTCAAGACATGATCTTCCCCTGATTTCTCCCACTGAACCATACGAAATCCCAGGTGGATGTGAAGATCCTCGCATAGTGAAGATTGAAGACCTCTATATACTGACTTACACAGGGTATGACGGCGGAAAGGCGAGGCTGTGCATCGCAACATCAACAGACTTCTCTAAATGGGAAAAGCTGGGACCGGTCTTTGAAGGCGATACATGGTCAAAGTCCGGCGCGATTGTACCTGCAAAGATCGATGGTAAGTATTTCATGTATTTCGGTGATTCCTCTATTAAGCTCGCCTATTCAACAGATTTGAAGAACTGGACTATCTATCCCCGACCAGTAATGGAACCAAGACCAGGAGACTTTGACAGCAGGTTGATCGAGCCAGGCCCAACTCCAATAATCACCGATGAAGGAATTTTGCTTATCTATAACAGTGCTGATTTTTCGACGATCTACAGACCCGGAGCTGCCCTATTTGATATCGATAATCCCAGGAAACTTGTAAGAAGGAGTGATAAACCTCTTGTTGAGCCGGAACTCTCCTGGGAAAAGCAAGGTCAAGTTCCAAACGTAATTTTCATTGAAGGGGCGGTAGTCATAGAAGAAAAACTGATTCTTTACTATGGAGCTGCTGACACCTACATTGGCGCGTTCGTTGTCGATCTGAGCAACTGAAAAGAAAAACCTTTCTGGCATTTGCCTCTAGAGGTTCTTATTGGCTTTTCTTGGGGTCCGCTTCTGAACCCCTTTGCTTAGCAAATCAATTTCCTTCCGGCTAAGTTTCTTCACATCGCCAGGATTGGGAACGAGAGATATACCCAATGACCCGATTGATACTCTGACAAGGCTCACAACTGGTCTATTGAACACCTTGAAAATCTCTCTTATCTCTCGTTTATGGCCCTCATAAATCGTAATCGAATACTTCGAAAAGTTTCCTTCACTTCGTAGAAGCCTTATCTTGGCGGGAGCGGTTTTGAATCCATCGTTAAGAGTGACACCAGTCTTCACTGCCTGGAGGTCGCGATCGGCAAGAATTCCCTTTACTCCTGCAACATAAGTTTTCTCTATCTCTGAAGCAGGATGTGAAACAAGATTTGCAAGATCTCCGTCATTGGTCATCAGTATGAGACCACAGCTGTCTTGATCTAGCCTTCCCACATGATAGACCCTCTCCTTAATCTTTCCATCAATTAAGTGTGCAAGCGTTTTCCTTCCTCGATCATCACTCATGGCGCTGAGATATCCAATGGGCTTGTTGACTAAATAGACTACCTTCTCCTCGCTGGAAAAACTCAGTCTGCTTCCGTCTAGAAGTATTTCAGAAGATTCAGGTCTTGTATCAAGTCTCGGATAAGTCTCTATCCTGCCGTTCAATTTCACTCTCCCGTCTAGAATCGCTTGCGTTGATTTTCTCCTTGACATCCCCGTTATCTGTGAGATTATCTCGTGCAGTCTCAAAATCATCTTCTCCCTCGCCGAAAGCCAAACCTTGAACGATCTCTGCAAGATCGTCAACCTGAAACAGCTCGTAGAACCGAGCACTAACTTTGTATAGGTAGGGTCTCCCGGGCAACTTAGACTTTCTCTTTCCTATAAGCCCCATTTTCGATAACTCTAGAAGCTGGGACTGAGAAGAACGTCCCCTAACAAGCTCAACATCATTCCTGGTTAGCGGACCTTTGATGGCTACAATTGCCAGTACTTCCATCTGAGTGTCTGTTATGCTTACTAGAGGCCTTACCGAAATTTGGCTCACATATGACTGAATCGATGCCTTTGTATAGAACCTAAGCTTTCCGTTGACTGACTTGATCATAACACCGTGTTCATGACCTTCATATTCTTTTTCAAGTTCTTCAAGAAGTAGCATAACCTGACTAAGCTTTATCCCAATAATCGAGGCTATTCGTGAAGGTTCAATCCCACTCTTTGCTGAAAATATCAATGCTTCCATGACAGCCTTCTTTGTCAATTCCTCGCTCACGAAACCTTCCTCCTGAGAGTGAGAGGTTCTACGTTGTCAAGATAATACCTGTTCAGTTTGAGCAATTCAAGAACTGCCAGAAAGGAAACGATAATTTCTGATCTGCTTTCGAGACTCATTAGAAATTTGTAAAGCTCTATCGTTTCATAGAGTTGCTCGATCTGCATCATTCTATCTTCGACGTTTATGCTTTCCGAGACTATAGTATATACCCTTTCTCTTAGCACAGTTTCTTTTAGTATTGCCTTGAACGCTTCTGTCAATTCATCTGGAAGATCTTCCTTTCTTTCTTGATCTACAGTTGGCCTCGCGGTTGCCCTCTCATAGCTGTATGCATCGTACAACTTCACCCTAAATTCCTTGGAAAGGTCCTTGAGAGCTTTATACTCCTCGACTCTTCGGTAAAGCTCCTTCCTCTGGTTGTCGAATACTTCAGCCTCGTTGTTACTGATTCTCGGAAGCAGAGCCTTCGATTTCATTTCCATTAGGGTTGAAGCCATGACAAGGAAATCCGAGGTCACGACCATGTCAAGTGATTTCATTTTGTTCAGATGCATGATGAACTCATCTGCAATCACTGTAATGGGGATCAAACGAATATCTACCCGGTGCTTCCTGACTAGATAAACCAGTAGATCTAGCGGTCCTTCAAATTCTGGAAAACTGAAGACCAGTTCAAGCTGCTCCATGGTCACCACCCCAGCTTCATTGCTTCGAGGACTCTCTTCATTGTCTCCTTTGCCGTTTCTCTAGCCTTTCGATTGCCATCTTCAATTATTCTGGAAAGTTCGGAAGTGTTTTCCTTAAGATACGATAGTTTTTCCCAGACGGGAGATAGTTTGGCGACAAGATTTCTCTGAAGCACTCTCTTGCATTCAAGACACCCTATACCTGCCGTCTTGCACCCTTGAACAACCCATTCCTTTTCTTCATCGGAGGAAGTAAATGCCTTGTGATAGTCCCAAACCGGGCATTTCTCTGGATCTCCGGGATCATTTCTTCTCTTTCTGGCAGGATCTGTCATCATTGGAGCGATCATCTTCCATAGCTCTTTCTCATTGGTATCTATAAGAATATAGTTTTCGTAGCTCTTAGACATCTTTCTGCCGTCCGTTCCAGGAAGCTTAGGAACTTTTGCCAGAATAGGTTCAGGCTCTGGAAAGACCTCGGCAAATTGGTTGTTAAACTTCCTGGCAATCTCCCTGGTAAGCTCAACATGATATACCTGATCCTCTCCAACTGGAACTCCATTGGCAAGATACATGAGAATATCTGCGGCTTGCAGAACAGGATATAGTAAGAATCCACCACTTGATAGATCCCTGTTTGCTATCTGTTCCTTCTGATCCTTGTAAGTGGGGACACGCTCAAGCCTCGAAACAGATACAAGCATCGAAAAATACAGGAATAGCTCCGCATGTTCTTTTATTGCAGATTGAATGAACAGAACCGATTTGTCCGGATCAAGACCGACTGAAACATATGTTCTGATGATGTCGAGAGTCCAGTCGTGAAAGCTGGAAGTTTCATCAATGTGAGAAGTAAGACCGTGCCAGTTTGCCACGAAGTAGAAACATTGATTACCCTGGTCTTGCAGCTCTCTCCACTTCTCAAGAGTGACAAAATTCCCCAGATGAAGTCTGCCAGTAGAGCGCATACCACTTAGAATTCGCACTGAAATCCCTCCAAACCGAAACCCAGAAATATAAATGCACTAGCCGATCGCTGATGGCGACCACAAAGGGCCACAATGTATTTTAGCACAGAATGATGTTATCATATTCTCAGGGCAATCTAATAATTATTGGGAGGTTACAAATGAAATTCAACACCCTTCTTATCATACTTGTTGTTGTAATGGTTGGAATGACTGCCATAAACATGTTCATGGCATTTAACAACAGACTGGATATAGACACGCTGTCATCCAACAGCAACTATTCATATGACTACGAGGGCCGGGCTACACTTGATATCGAAACCGAGATTATTTTCAACAAACCCAGCCAAATGACACAATTCCTTGAACAATACGATAAACCTCAAGAAGAGCAAATGACAGATTTTCAGGAATCAATGAACCAGTTTGCGGAAAGCTTCAGCAGACAGATGTTTGTTGAGGATTTTCAATCTACGGCCACTGTTCTTGGTTCAAACAGAGTGAAGGTAATTGAACACGCTGTAATTGCGGGTTTTGCGGCCGTTGAAGACGGTGTAGTGAATACAGATATGGGAGAGATGGAATTCGATCTGACTGGTGAAGCTTATTCGCTGACAGTCTCTCTGCCTCCCGATGCAACGATAATCGGTGTAGATCCCGAACCCACGTTCTCCGCAGATGGAAATGTCTTCGTCTGGACCGATACAGGCAAGACAAACTTTCCAAAGATTCAATTTGCAAGAGGTGAGTAGCGTCAGCCAAGAGGCCTGTCTGTTCATTTCCCTAATAAGAGAATCAGCATATACTTCGGTGCTTACCGGTGCGGGTGTTTCCGTTGCAAGCGGAATTCCAGATTTTAGAAGTCCTGGAGGCCTTTACAGTAAAGTCTCACCAGATATATTTGAGCTCAGATCATTCATGAAAGACCCTGCCAGATACTACAAAGTGGCAAGAGAGAGAATCCACACGATGGCAGACGCCAAACCTAATGCAACTCATTTTCTCTTGGCGAAGCTCCAGAAAATGGGATTGATCAAAACGATAATAACTCAGAACATCGACGGTCTTCAACAGAAGGCTGGAGCAGAAGAAGTGGTCGAATTACACGGGACTGCCTCCCTGTTTGATTGTATGAAATGTGAAAAGGAATTTAGCAGAACAGAGCTTGAACTGATTCTGCAAAGAACCGACATCCCTAGGTGCAGTTGCGGTGGTCTAATAAAACCAAGAATCGTCTTTTTTGGTGAGAGGCTTCCCGAAGACGCAATCGGAAAGGCGGAGGAAGCTGCGCAAAACTGTGATCTCTTTCTTGCTTTGGGCTCTTCACTGATGGTGTATCCGGCTGCTCAATTTCCAGTTATTGCCAAATCCTCCGGCGCTAAAGTTACAATCATGAATAAGGAAGAGACGGGTCTAGATTA
>DSBT01000322.1 GCA_011045915.1 Mesotoga infera | reverse complement strand
GGCCAGAGATCTGCGGAGGCGCTCGATTAGAACGACATCCCTGTATGTGCCACGTTCGGGAAAATGACCGTCTGGTGAAATATCCGGCCCGTAGAGCCTTTCATACCCGATCTCCGTCAGGATATCCAGAGCTATCTCTTCAATTTCCGATTCAGTCATTGCCTTTGGCACTCGAATCACCCCATATCTTTCGCAATTGCCGCTTCTCACATCGGTGAATGGCTTTCCGCCTCTAGAACTGATCGACTTCTTTATCAGAAACAGGAACTCTGATTTCTCCTGACATCAGTTTCGGGAGGAGAGAGTCTCGTATTCGAGAAAGCATCATGTTCTGAATACCATTCAGTTGAATCATGCTATCGATTTGCCTAGAATATCCAGCAAACTGTTGCAACACTTTCCTGTTAGGAATTACGACCTGCTCGGTAGAAAACAGATTCTTGAAATCAAGGTTTTTTATTCCAGTAGTTCCATTCTCATATTGGAACATAATTTCTCTTCTGTATAGATTGTCGAGAAGAAAGTAGGTGAATTCAGAGTCTTCAATGTTCCTGAATCTTAGAAGCTTGCAGAAATTTGAGCAGATAAGGTTCTCGGCGAACTTCTTAGTTATAGGTTCGATTATTCTCATTGCTCTTCCAGTTTGCTGAGTTGGACTCCCGCCGGAGATCTCAACAACGACGTCTGTATCTCTCAGACTTTTTACTTCAGCACTTAAAGGTTTTATATACCTCAAAGGAGGATTCCCGATGCCACCTGAAGATATTTCGCGAATGTCAGCACCTCTTATGCAACGAACTGGAGACGAATAACGTTCACTCAGTTCACCCTTTCCCCAATCACCTGGTACAATTTCGAATTCAATATCGTTAATAAAGCCTACACGCCAACCCACAGGAATAGGGCCGAGGGGGGAGTCGATCATTTCGCCGCCGGAGGATTTGTAAGGCTCGCCGTTTTCATTAGGGAATTCGAAGTCTATAAACCAGTGCTTGAATATCGCCCTCGCTATTTCTTCGAGCATCCTGTTGATTTTGCGATTTGCTTCTATTTTGTTATCTATTGAGGCAAGCGTTTGCACTACCCTTTGTTGTTCAAGGATTGTTGGAACAGGGATCTCAATTGATCGTAAATAAGTTACAGGTTGCGCTATTGAGGGAACTCCTGATGGCGTACTGTTTGCCAAAAGTCTGTGTTGTCCTTGTGGAGACTTGAAATAGTAAACAACAAATTCCGGAAGTATCTTGGAGGTATTGCACCTCAAATAGAATTGTCTTTGAGAAATCACATACCTTTCATATCTGGAATTCTTGGGAATATAGGCTACCTGCCCGATATTTCCTGCGTGAGTGAAAATCACATCACCTCTAAAGACATTTGCGTTTCGAAGTTGCTCTGCGTGAGCGTGAGTTATGAAGTTGTTTTCTCCATCTTGAACCTGAGTTTCATTAAGATGCTGACCACTGATAATCGGAACACCTTCAGTAACGAATGTACTTACCTTTATTGAAGATCCAAAGGGGCCCATAGCTACTTTCTCCGCAACATCATCAATTGGCTTATAGTTCCACTCACCAGCCATACCCTATACCCTCCAGGTTCTTCCTGATCTCCTCTTCCAGTTCTCTCGATTCTTTGAAGAGCTTTGCGAGTTCGGTCGTGAGTCTTTCCATCTTCTCTTCGAAGGGTTCGCCGTCGTCTTCGATCTCTTCCATGCCTACGTAACGGCCAGGGGTAAGGATATAGCCATTCTTTCTTATCTCATCAATC
>DSBT01000321.1 GCA_011045915.1 Mesotoga infera | reverse complement strand
TGGAGTGTTTCGCCTCGCCTATTCTGGTCGATACAAAATCCAGAGAGAAGCCTTTCTCGCCCTTCTTGAGATCCGAACGCTGGATCTGCGACTTGATGGGGGAATACTTCTTTAGAACACTCAGAAGTCCTTCATCTATAAACCACTCGAAGGAACGAGTCTGGATCTCAATGAGATTCGGGATTTCAAGAGGTTCATACACTCTACCAAATACCCACCGCTCTCGTTTGCCAAAATTGGCCTTTCTCATCAGATCACCTCTTGTCTGTTTTAGCACACCAAACCCACATCAGAGGATTTCCCTGATGTGGGTGTCTTTATTATACAGAGAATATGTAACCAGACAATTGCCCAATTACTTCAATTCGACTTCGGCGCCAGCTTCTTCAAGCTGCTTCTTCAGTTCCTCTGCCTCCACTTTCGGAAGGTTCTCTTTAACGACGCCCTCCGGTGTTCCAGCCTTCTCGACAAGATCCTTGGCTTCTTTCAGTCCGAGTCCGGTTATCGTTCTTACGACCTTAATAACATCGATCTTCTTTGCTCCAAAGGACTTGAGAACAACCTTGAATTCAGACTGCTCTTCTTCTTCCTCGGCTGCCGCGCCACCCGCTGCAGGCGCTGCCGCTACAGCCATAGGAGCTGCCGCACTAACACCGAATTCCTCTTCTAAGGCCTTCACAAGTTCAGAAAGCTCTGCTACTGTCATTTCCTTTATTGCACCTATTAGTTCTTCCTTAGTCATCTTACCACACCTCCACATGAATCATTCAGCTTTTTTATCCTTAATTGCATTTAGAGCATACAGGAACTTCGTTAGCACTCCATTCAGAGTATAGACAAGACCGGTTATTGGAGCTGCAAATCCACCGACGACCATCGCAATCAGTTGATCTCTCGAAGGCAATTTTGCAAGTTCCGAGGACTGGGCTCCGGTAAAGTATCTCCCTTCAAGAAATCCTGCTTTTATAACTGGCAAGGTCTTATTGTTCTTGTTGAAATCAGTGATTATCTTCAGCGCTGAGATAGGATCCTCATCATCCACAGTCAGCACTGCCGTCGTACCGGTAATTGAGTCTTTCCACTCGCTTTCGTCAAAACCAGCATTACTTAGGGCAAGTCTGACAAGCGTGTTCTTCTTTATCGTGAACTGGGCTCTATCCTCGTACTTCTCATAAAGTCGGTCTCTGAAAGTAGTAATACCAGCTACTTTCATGCCCTTGTAATCCGCGAACAGTATTAGAGAAGATTTTTTGTAGGCCTCTGATAGACTCCGGACGATTTCTTCTTTTCTTTCTCTGGTTAGCACTTCTCGCACCTCCTTTCAGAAAAGCGGCCCCAAAATCGAGGCCGCAGAAGGCTAATCTTCTACATGCCTCGGTAGGCGGCTTACGCTCTTAATTACCTACTGTCTCTGGCAATAATTTATATCTTTTTGTTGACTACTTCTCTGTTTCTTTAACGAAATCTACCTTAATTCCAGCACCCATAGTAGTCGTGAGGAAAACTCTCTGAACGAATCTTCCTTTCGAACCGGATGGTTTCATTTTTGTAATCTGATTAAGAGCCGAGACGAAGTTCTCACGCAGTTTCTCACTTTCAAAAGACTTCTTTCCGACAGGCAAATGAAGATTCCCTGTCTTATCATTCTTAACTTCGATTCTCCCGGCTTTAAAACCCTTAACTGCATCTTCGACATCGGTCGTCACAGTTCCTGCCTTTGGAGACGGCATTAGGCCTCGTGGCCCAAGGACCTTACCCAGTCTGCCTATGTCTCTCATCATATCAGGAGTAGCAATCGCAACATCAAAATCTGTCCAGCCTCCTTGAATCTGCTGAACAAGATCATCGGAGCCCACGAAGTCCGCTCCGGCCTGTCTTGCAACATCTGCCTGCTCTCCTTTGGCAAACACCAGAACACGTACATCCTTTCCTGTTCCATGAGGAAGGGAAATTGTACCCCTAACCTGCTGATCAGACTTTGAAGGATCGATTCCGAGCTTTATATGCATCTCGACAGTCTCATCAAACTTGGTTGGCGGAAAACTCTTTAGCAACTCTATAGACTCTTCGACTGAGTAAACTCTGACTCTGTCAACGGACTCTCTAGCTTGAATGTATCTCTTTGATCTAACCGGCATACAAACCCCTCCTCAACCTACGATTTCGATGCCCATGTTGCGAGCAGTTCCGGCAATAATCTTCGCGGCGGCATCGACTGTTCTGGCATTGAGATCGGGCATTTTGACTTTCGCAATTTCCTCCAGTTGCGCCCTGGTAACTTTTCCAACCTTCTCACGATTAGGAACTCCAGAGCCCTTCTGGATTCCCGCGGCTTTAAGCAACAGGAAGCTGGCGGGCGGAGTTTTGAGGATGAAGCTGAAGGATCTGTCTGCATATACCGAAATAACTACCGGCAGCACCATACCGGCTTTGTCTGAAGTCTCTGCATTGAACTGCTTACAGAACCCCATGATATTCACTCCATGCTGACCGAGAGCCGGTCCTACTGGAGGTGCTGGTGTAGCCTTCCCCGCTTCAAGCTGTAGCTTGATTTGGGCAATGACCTTCTTAGACATATTTTCTTACCTCCTTGTGGTTAAAGGGCGTAACCCTCCCACTTTTTCGTAGATCAGACTATTTTCTCAACCTCAGACAAACTGAGGATAACTGGCGTCTCTCTTCCAAAGATACTGACCACTACTTTCAATTCTTGTCTTTCAGGATCTAGACTTGTCACTTTTCCTACAAAGTCTTCAAATGGACCTGTATTGATTCTTACGACCTCGCCAATATCAAAATCAACTTCTATCTTGACTGGACCGCCTGAATGTTCTTCATACTGTTCAATTCCCACCAACCTCAACAAGGCTTTTATCTCTTTTTCCTTGAGCTGTACAGGCTGACCGCCTACCGAAACGAAGTTGACAACATTTGGAGTATTCTTGACAACATTCCACGTCTCTTCGTTCATTATCATTTCGATGAAGACATACCCGGGATACAGCCTTGTTCTGATGATCTTGAAAATCTTTATCTCTTTCCTTCCTGGAAGATCTGATATTTCCACTCTTCCTTCGGTCTTAGAGAAAATCTTTCTAGTCTCACCAAACAGCTGCCCCCGCTTTACAGGATTTTGTTTCTTCGCAGTCCTGGAATCATAGCTATCTGGATGTACAAGATAGACGTCTTCGTCCCCGTTTTCCTTTTCAACGACGATTCGCTTCATCTTTTGTGTATAGACAATCCTCCCGTCCAATTCGCAGAAATACTCGCCCTGCTTTGCAAGAGGCATTCCCTGCCTAATCCTGGCTCCAGTCTTAATACCTGTCTCAATCTTTGCACTTTCGGGAATGTAATAGGTTTTGGTATAGCGCCTGTCGGCAGTCTCAATGAAGATTACTCTGTAGTTTTTGATTTCTGCAACTGTACCGTCATTCTTAACTTTGATTTCTACTTCTTCAGCTACAGGGTCTCCTTTAGCTACGTCTTGATTGTCCTTAACTAGAAGCTTTGCGTTGGCAGGAACGATATACTTTTCCGCAGCTACGTTAGCTCTGTCAAGCTTAGTTTCCTCCGGAACAAGAATCTTTCCGAACATGTGCGAAAAGCCGAAAGACTCTATCTTGATCTGAATTGCTTCTTTGATAGAGTTTTCAAGGCCTGAGTAAGTTTGAATTATAAACCATCTTTTCCGCACAACTAATCACCAACGCATAACAGCATTAAATAGCGCCTGTCAAGAAATTCAAAAGCGACCCGATCGCATTCGTAAAGATAACATCGAGAAGCGCGAGAAACGCACCCGCAGCAATTAGAATGACGAGTACTGCTCCAGTAGACGAGATCATCTGCTCCCTGTTAGGCCACGTCACCTTCTTAACTTCACTCTTTACTTCGGAAAGAAACTTCCAAAACTTTGCCTTGGCCATGGGATTCCTCCTGACTCAGTTGAGACGACTCAACCTTACTTGGATTCTTTGTGCTCGGTATGTTTTCTGCACTTCGGGCAGTACTTACTCGAGTCAAGCTTATACTTCTTCTGGCGGTTCTTGAATCTGTAATAGTTTCTCGTACCGCACTCCGAACACTTCAAAGTTACAAGAACCTTATTTCCCTTCGTTTTCTTTGCCATTGCTTGCACCTCAACAGTAGCAAAATTAATGGTGGTAAGGGGTGGGTTTGAACCACCGAAGGCGTTCCGCCAGCGGATTTACAGTCCGCCCCCTTTGACCACTCGGGCACCTTACCACCGATAGTTAACCTTGGAGCCAACGAAGGGACTTGAACCCCCAACCTGCTGATTACAAATCAGCCGCTCTTCCGATTGAGCTACGTTGGCCCGACGCACGATACTTATTATATCTAATGACCTTATCCCTGTCAACAAGGCAAATTAAGAAATTTCCTCATCTGAGGGCAGGGAAGCGAAAACTGTTACTTTACTTTCGGGACCAGAATCATCAGCATCTCTTCATTTCTAATCCTGATGTAACCTTCTTCCAACTCCTTCAAAGCAATAGTGATCTTATCGCCGGAAGCTTTAACTGTCGCCGGATCCAGTTTCGGACGTCCAAAATCCTCCAGATCTTCGGCCCTCTTAGCTGCAGCCACTGGAATCGCATACTTGTGCCTAATTCTCTTCAAAAGCAGATCATAATTGATAATCATCTAGTCTTCTCCTCAAACAGGAATCTTTCTCCCTTTTCATTCACAATTCTATCAACTCGAAGCCTTTCGGCGGTAATTATTGCCTCAAATTGACTTACCGAGTGGTTTAAATTATCGTTAACAACAAGATACTGAAAGTGTTTAACCTGTTCCAATTCCCACTTCGCATCTTCCAACCTCATTTTCAGAGATTCGATATTTTCTGTTCCTCTCGACTCGAGGCGCCGAATCAGCTCTCCGTATGATGGTGGAGCAACAAAGATATAAACGGCGTCCTCCAGTGCATTCATTACTGACATTGCTCCCTGAATATCCACGTCAAGAAGTATGTCTCTATCAGAATCCACGCTTTTTTTCACTTGATTTCTCGACGTTC
Source organism: Mesotoga infera (assembly GCA_011045915.1). Classification (NCBI taxonomy): domain Bacteria; kingdom Thermotogati; phylum Thermotogota; class Thermotogae; order Kosmotogales; family Kosmotogaceae; genus Mesotoga; species Mesotoga infera. The sequence goes on along the minus strand of DSBT01000321.1, from coordinate 11,214 downwards.
CATAATAATTTCCATGAACCTTTGCCCATTCAAGAAATTCATTCTCTTCCAAGAGCTTACCGAATTCAGCTTCGGAAACAAATATGTAGTCTTTGCCGTCGATCTCCGCCGGACGTCTCTCTCTTGTGGCATATGACACGGAGAAATCAAGATTTTCAATGCGATTAAGTACTTCTTTGAGTATCGAGGTCTTTCCGGCCCCCGAAGGACCACTCATCACAAAGACTATACCTTTCATTCTTCAAAATTCTGTCCAGATACCCTGATATCTTCCAGCAGCTTTTCAATGTCGCTGAATGTCTGCATAAATCTAGAGGCGATAGTCTCAGGCTGAATTGCAGATAAGATAATATGATTACTGTCAGTGATAACTATTGCTCTAGTCTTCCTGCCATATGTGGCATCGATTAGCTTTCCTTCGTCCTTGGCCACTTCCTTCAACCTTTTTAGTGGTGCGGATTCGGGATTCACAATTGCAATAACTCTATCACCGATAATAACATTACCGAACCCGACGTTTATGAGTCCGTACAAGTGAAACACCTCCTACTCTATGTTCTGAACTTGTTCCCTCAGTTTGTTTACCAGCGTTCTTCCCTCGACAGAGAGGTTAGTAATCGCCAGTTTTTTCGATTTGGATGCAATCGTGGACAGTTCGCGGTGCATCTCCTGACAGATGAAATCAAGCTGCACCCCACTCTCTCTGTCAGATTGCATAACACTTCTGAAGGACTCGATATGAGAGATCAGTCTGACTATTTCCTCCGAAATATCTGCCTTTTCTGCAAGAAGCGCTACTTCCTGTTCCAACCTGTTGTCATCGAGCTGACCGTCGGAAAGCTGCTCCAGTTTCCTCTTCAGGAAATCTCGATAGTACAGAACCATGTCCTCGGAATTGGCCTGGAGCTCTTCCGCAACGATCTCGAGCCTATCAAGATACTCGTTCAAAGCGAGAGACATGTTCTGTCCTTCCCTTTCCCTGTCAATGTTCAGTTGTTCCACAGCTTCAATCAGGAGCCCTTCTATAACATTCCATATCTTTTCTGCAAGGTCTTCCGATGGCCTGCTCTTGAATATCTCCTTGAATCTGGCCATTGAATCTACGGAGACTTCTCCGGCGAGTCCGTAACGCTCTCTTATCGATCTCAGAGAATTGTAGATTGAGGAGGCTATTCCAAAGTCAGGTTGAAGAAGGTCATCACTGTCTACCAGAGATATATCGATTCTGGCCTTCACAGTTCCACGCTTGAGATTTCCTTTTATTAATCTGTTGACATTCATTTCAAGCTCGGAGAAAGCATCCCCGATATTTATATCAACATTCAAGTACTTCGAATTTACCGTTTTCAACTCGACGAAAGCATTTACTCCGCACAGTGTTTTTTCGACCCTCGCATATCCGGTCATACTTCTGAGCAACTATTATCACCTCAAAGGCGGTTAAATCTAATTACAGTCAATTATAACCGTTTGTGACTAAAATTTCAAAAGAGGAACCGTTTTCTTCAGTTTTTCTATTAGAATCGCCACATCTTCCTTCGTGGTAAATCTTGACATGCTTATTCTGATCGAGCAGGAGGCAAGAGAAGGATCAACTCCCATTTCATCAAGGACGTATTGACCTCCATCGCTTCTGGAAGAACACGCCGAAGAAGTCCCTAGATAGACATCTTCCTGGGAGAGAGCATTAACCAGAACCTCCGACCTAATACCTGCAAAAGATACATTAACTGTGTTTGAGATTGAATCTTCAGGAGTATTCACAACTCCGCCAAGAGCTTTCACGCTCTTAACAATCTGTTGCTGGAAATCTCTAAGTCTTCTTGATGACGTTTCCATATTTTCAATTGCTCTCTGCATCGCTATCGATGCAACCAGAGCACCCGGCACGTTCTGAGTCCCCGCGCGCATACCCCTCTCCTGTCCTCCACCAGTTATAAAGGGCTTGATTGGCGATCCGCGTTTCACGTATGCTATTCCGACACCCTTTGGACCATGAAACTTGTGGGCAGAAAATGAAGCATAATCACAGAAGCCTTTCTGTAAATTGAAGGGTATCTTACCTATCGTCTGAACTGCATCTACATGGTAGAGAACGGCTCTTCCTCTCAAAGCCATACCAATCTCTTCATAGGGCTGAATCGAACCGGTTACGTTGTTTGCAGCCATGACAGAGACAAGAAAAGTCTCATCATCAACCTCACTGAGGAGCTTGTCGACGCTCACAATGCCACCGCTTTCCGGTGCAACCTCACGATACTCAATGTTCGAAATTGTCTTCAGATCTCTAAGAGTATTTAGAACAGCCTTATGTTCAATTGAAGTTGTGACAATCTTCTTCCTCTTGCCCCTGAAGAAAATACTGGACCTGAGAATCCAGTTTATCGTCTCAGTCGCACATGAAGTGAAGAATATCTCTCTGGGATCGACCGAGAGACAATGCGCCACTCTCTCTCTGGCTTCTTCATGGCGGCGAGCTTGTTTCACACCAAAAGAATGCATTGAATTGGGATTTGCATATTCTTCCTCGCACAGACTCGCCATAAGTTTGGCAAGATCTCTTTCCATCTGAGTAGTGGCATTGTTGTCGAAATAACGGATCAAGACTTAACCATCTCCTCAAACTCCTTCTCACTAATTATCTTTATTCCGAGCGAGCGGGCCTTTCCCTCTTTTGAACCGGGATTCTCACCCACAAGAAGGTAATCGGTATTTTTCGAAACACTCGAAACAGTCTCTCCACCAAGTTCAATTATCTTTTCCTGTATTTCCTTTCTAGAATAGCCGGGAAGGGTGCCAGTAACAGCAAACTTCAATCCTCTTAAGGGTTTGACTCCGCCTACGCTTTTCTCTTGTGTATTCACATATTTCATTAGTTCCTCAATCTCTTCTCTCACATCAGACTCATTCAAGTACTTTCTTATGTCTGAAGCAAGCTGTTCACCGATACCCGAGACTTCCTTCAATTCCTTTTCGCTTGCAGAGATTATTGCCTGTAGACTTCCAAAGTAGTTTGAGAGATCTCTTGCAAGCTTCGATCCTACACCGGGGATTCCGAGTCCAGCAATGAGATTGAAAAGAGGATTTGTCCTGCTCTTCTCGATGGCTTCGATGATTTTGGCAGCCGTCTTTTCGCCGATTCCCTCTCCCAGATTGAGGAGATCGTCTTCACTCAGTTTGTAAAGATCGGAAGGATTCTTCACAAGACCGGCTTCGACTATCCTTTCCACGAGTTTTTCTCCAAGCCCTTCAATATCCATTCCGTCTCTGGAGCAGAAAAACTGTATCCTTCTGCTAAGTTTCGCAGGGCAGGCAAGATTCAGACATTTCAGCGCTACGTCCTCAGCTCTCTCTTTTCCGACACGTCCGCCGCAGACCGGGCATTGCGGAGGGGGATTGATTTCTAGCTCAGCGCCGGTTCTCTTTTCTGGAATACTTTTCACTATCTGCGGAATGATTTCGCCCGCTTTTTCTACAATGACTGTGTCAAAGATTCTTATATCCTTTTCACGGACAAAGTCGAAATTATGCATACTTGCCCTTTTCACGGTGGTTCCGGCCAGCTGAATCGGCTCTAGTTCAGCTACTGGCGTTATCGTGCCAAGCCTCCCTACTCCGAGAGTCACACCCATCAGCTTCGTCGTAGCTTGCTCGGCAGGGAACTTGAAGGCTATAGCCCACCTGGGAGCCTTCGTAGTGTACCCCAGCTCTTGCTGCAAGTGAAGATCTTCCACTTTCACGACCGTTCCGTCTACTGCATAATTCAAACTGGATTTCAATCCGGACCATTTCCTCCAGAATTCGATAACTTCTTCTGTGCCATCTGCCACCTCGAAATTCGGCTCAACTTTCATCCCAATCGCCCTAAGAAAATCAAGTTGCTCACTCTGGCTTTTCAGTCCAAACCTCTCAGGTTCAACAATCTGATAGAAAAACGCACTTAGCTTTCGTTTTGATACTTCCCTTGGATCGAGCTGCCTGAGAGTTCCAGCGGCGGCGTTTCGAGGATTTGCAAACAACTGAAGATTACTCTCTGCGCGAACTTTGTTTAGTTCGTTAAAGACATCCTTTGGCAAATACACCTCTCCCCTCAATTCTATCGAGAGGTCCTTCCTCAGCCTGAGGGGGATAGATTTGATAGCTTTGATGTTCTCGGTGACATCCTCTCCCACGAAGCCGTTTCCTCTCGTCGCTCCTCTCAGAAGCAAACCGCCTTCGTACGTCAGAGAGATAGAAAGTCCATCGATTTTGAGTTCACAAACATACTGCACCGAATCGACGTTCAGTGCCTCTCTGATCCTTTTGTCGAACTGAGTTACCTCCTGCTCCGAGTAGGTGTTGTCCAGGGAGAAGAGCCTATACTCATGAACTACCTCCTTGAAGGAATCAATTGGTCTCAAACCAACCCGTACAGTTGGCGAATCGGGAGTCTTCAGTTCAGGGTATTGATCTTCAAGTTCAGTAAGCTCCTCCATTAGACGATCGTATTCAACATCAGATATCTCTGGATCATCGAGAACGTAGTACTTATGAGCATGGTGGTCGATCTCTTTTCTCAGCTCCTCGATTCTCCTCTTTGCTTCTTCAAATGAAATCACGCTAACCCCTCCCGAAGACAATCACGACTGCTACGGCATATTCTCGCTCATGAGAAATGCTAACCGTCAGATCGACGTTATTCACTAGCCGCTTCAATTCTTCAGAGGGGATCGGTCTTCCCCCATCGTCGGCCAGAAACTGAATCTTCGAGAACTCAATGTCCTTGCACCCCGATGCCTTTACAAACGCCTCTTTGGCCGCGAAGCGGCCGGCGGCAAACTCCATCCTTCTACGCTCATTCCCTAGACCGTCATAGATCTCCTTCTCTTCCTTCCCGAGAATTCGCTCTGCAACGGCTTCCGTCATACGCGAAATATTGATGATGTCTATCCCAGTATTCATGATCCCTCTCAGACCTCCACAACGGTGACGCCACTCCCGCCTTCCGAAGGAGTTCCGATTCTGAAGCTCTTGACACCTCTTGTGCGCCTCAAGTAGCTCCATACTCCTTCAGCAAGCTTGCCAGTACCCTTTCCATGAATTATGTAACCCTGCTTCTTACCATTTGTCTTGAGCATTTGAAGAAAGTCGTCGATAATTATCGGAACATCCTCTGTGATACTGCCTCTGATATCTATTTCCTGACTTATGCTCAAGTTCTCCAATTCAAGAGATGACATCTCGGATTCAGCAGTGACTTTTCCAATAACCCGGACCCGCGACAACGGAACCTTCAATGTGATTTTCCCCGAGTCAATGACTACTCTGTCTCCATCAAATTCACGAACCGTACCTTCTGCGCCGCTTTCTATTAGCTTCACCGAGTCACCGATAGCTGGTATCACCGAATCTCCCTTATCAGGAGAAGCGCTTCCGAAGAGCTCGACTTCCCTTTTCAGTTCGTTCAGGCGCTTAACTGCTGCAACTTTGTCTCTTTCGCTTGATGACCTCGACTGACTTATCGCTCTTTCGATGTCTTTGATAATGGATCCCAGTCTTTCCTCCAGTTCATCTATTTCTCTGCTTACCTCGCGGTATCGTCTTTCTTTGATCATTGAAAGCTTCTCTTCAAAAACCTGAGTCCTTTCTTCAAGTTCCTTTCTCGTCAAGAGAAGAGCCCTTCTTTCTTCTTCCAGTGACGATCTTTCTTTGTGGAGTTTGCCAATTACTGCCTCCAGGTCTCTAGCTTCACTGTCCATATATGAACGGGCTCTCTCAATTATTTCCGGCGGCAGCCCCAGCCTTTTTGAAACCTCTATGGCATTTGACGAGCCGGGAATACCCATTAGCAGTCTATAGGTCGGCCTGAGGCTCGCAACATCAAACTCGACACTTGCATTCTCCACGTCTGAGCGTTCCATAGCATAGAGCTTAATTGGGGTCAAGTGAGTCGTAAGGATCAGTCTGGACTTCTCCAACAGCCTCTCTATTATCGCTATGGACAGAGCCGATCCCTCAACAGGATCGGTTCCAGCGCCCAGTTCATCAAGCAACACAAGAGAGTCACCTTCAACGCTTCCGATTATTCTAATTATTCTTGATATATGAGAAGAGAAAGTGCTCAGACTCTGCTCGATGGACTGCTCGTCCCCAATGTCTGCAAACAGCATCCTGAAAAAGGGGATCTCCGATGTCTGGTCCGCGAGTACAGGAAGTCCGCAAAGCATGAGAAGCACCGCGAGACCAATCGTCTTCATTGCAACCGTCTTTCCACCTGTGTTTGGGCCAGTAATGAAAACTCCATTTATCCCCTCTTCCATTGTGAACGTAATCGGGACCACTTTTTCATCGTTGATGAGAGGGTGCCTGGCATCTTTGAGATAAAATCGGCTTGAAAGAGATGGTCCAATGAAGACCCCTTTTCTCTTCTTTGCGTATCTACAGGCAGCGTAAAGAGCATCGAGAATACCTAAGGCCTCCAGTGATGGCTCAAGTCTTTCAAAGGTGCTAAAAAAAAGGGTTGTAAGCTCTCTCAATATTCTTCTGATTTCCTCTTCTTCTCTAGATTGAAGAATTCTCATCGAGTCGTTAAGAGCAATAAGCTCCTGAGGCTCAAAATAGACCGTTGCGCCGCTGCCCGAAGAACCGTGAATGACACCCTGATACTCATTCTTCCTGCCTGCCGAGAGTGGTAAAACGTATCTTCCTTCCCTGCTGAGCACCAGACTATCTGTCAGACTGTCCTTGTACCTGTTCATTATCGAATCGAGCCTTCCCCTGAGGTTCCTTGAAAGACTCTTAAGTTCATTTCTAATCTCCTTCAAAACTTGAGAAGCGTTGTCCTTAATCTGTCCATCCTCTGAAATCTTCTTTCTGACATCGCCTATGAATCCGCGTTCGCAACCTAGAAGAACTGCTACCTCGCTCACCGCCGGGAAGTCCTGAGAAACACGATCGAAGAACTCCTTCAAACGACAAATGTTTTCCATAGTCACGGCGCTCCTGAAAAGCTCTTCACCGCCGAGACTGAATCCCCGCTTAACTTTGCCAATATAATCGTTGAGATCATGAAAGACTGTGAAGGGTGGCTCTCCTTCCCTCATCAGTATCATGTTGAACTCGCTAACTCTTCTGTAGAGAAGACCGGTATCCTCAGCCAGAGGCTTGAGAGCCTTTATTCTCTCTTTTCCGTACCTGGAAATTGCTTTCTGAGAAACATCCTTAAGAACTGTGTCAAACTCCAGCAATCGAAGAGCGTCTTCATCGAACAATGAATTCATCCGGCAGCTCCACCTTCCTGATAATCTTCGGCATGAGTTTTTCTCTGTTCTTTCTGTCATAGACTGCGATTAGAGCATAGACCACCGCTATGGAAGCAAAGGCAACTCCGAGTGCAAGTACCTCGGATCTAAGAATAGTATTCATCGTTGTGAGCACGACAAGAAAGACGGCAAGGGGAATTCCGTAAACAATCATAGATACTCTGGTTGCACTCAGGTTGCCCGTCTCGATCTCAACTGTATCTCCCGAATGAATCTCAACTCCATTTTTCATTGCCTTTATAGTAACCTTCTTCTCACTTAACGAGACACTGCAACTATTTTTTGAGCCGCAAGTTGAACAGGCCTCTGTACGAGCTTTTTCGAGGAGCACAATATTTCCTTCAAGCTCCTTCACAACAGCCAATTCTCTCATATTCACCTCCGCTAAAAACGGTAAGTAATCTCACCGCCCGCATGAAAAACGGGAAGAGTTTCCATTCCGAAGAATTGCTCAAGTTCAACTCCCAGCGAGACTCCGAAGGAAAGAAAACCTACCCGAACGTAGATGACCGGAGTAATCGAGAAGAAGATCCCAAACTTGTCAAAGTTCGCCGTCATTAGGCCGACTCTGGAAGCGACTCTAAGTCCTGCAGCCGATTTTTCGGTCAAATCGTAGGCTTGCCCTGCAAATACTTTCAACATCGTATTGAAATGACCGCTCTTGTAGAATTCTTCAGAAGAAGATGAAGATATGAAGGAGAAGTTTCCTCCTAGTTCGAATGAGTTTTTTCCAATTTGGCTAATGACATATGCTGCGTTTATTCCGTCGTATACAAGCTCTCCACCTGCCGAAGCTATGCCGGAATAGTGCATACCATCTATAATCAACGAACCAAAACCAAGGGATCCCGTCATGATTGCCATCAGGAACACTACTAAGGTCTTCACACAACACCTCCAGTTCATCGAAATTATAGCATGGGTTTTTTGTGGCACACCAAAGGCAAAGCGAGTTATGCGCTCCCATTCCTGATGTTGTTATTTCAGCAGAGCTGCGAAGTAACCAACCGTTCTGTACCTGTCTCCGATTATCGCACCGCTCGTCGTATTGCTGAGCACATCCAAAGAGTTGAAGGCCTCCCTTACTGCTACTATGGGACCTAAACCACAGGCAGTTATTCTCTTTTCCCTCGAGACATCGTAGGCCTCTCTATACTTCCTTTCTGTCAGAAGACCGACGAGTTCACTGTCTTTCTCCATAGTGATCTCATGCGACTCGTAATGATTCAAATCCGACGACGCTATAATAAGGAGATCCTTCCGTTCCCTCGACACTTTTTCCAGAACTTCCGACATCATCAAAGCCGTCTCCAGCCTCTGATCCGTCATGATAATCGGGACTATTTTGAAATCGTCGTAGATGAATTGCAAAAAGGGAAGCTGGACTTCTATAGAGTGTTCATATAGGTGGCCGGCCGTATCTGAAGCAATTATCCCATTTGACATGGCAATTATTCTCTTTCCTAGTTCATGATCTATCTCCACACTACCCAGGGGAGTTTCCCAGGCTTGGTCAAGCCACAATGAGAGGTGCGTTCCCAGACCAGTATGGTTTGGTCCCACTATTACCACCGTCGCAGGCTTCATAAGTGAAGCGGCCTTCCAGTAAGCCCATGCAGCGACTGGGCCACTCGCCATATAACCGGCATGAGGGACAATCAGGCCGATTGTCCCCTCACTCCTCTCAGAGGTCACTGGAAGACTTCCGGGTCCCACTGGATGGAAGAAGCAATTCATTATCTGGCTTTTGAGATCCTCTCCGTCACCAGCATAGAACTTCCCGCTGACAACGGGTCTCCTTATCACGGCTCGACCACCTCCGCTGTGATGAAGATAACCAATTCTCTCTTGTCGGATGTTCTGTTCTCTGTGGTAAACAGCTTGCCAATGAAAGGTAGATCGCTCAAGAAAGGCATCTTGTTGAGTGTTATCGTTTCGTTACTGTTGACAAGCCCTCCAATTGTTAGCGTATTACCGTTCGAGATGATGAGTCTGCTCTGCGCTTCTCTGGTCTTCTCTCCATAGAGGACTCTCCCCTCGACCTCATACTTCTCCGGCTCACTTACCTTTATATAGAGATCAAGTAATATCTTACCGTCATCATTAACGGTTGGAGTGATTCTTAGTTCGACTCCAGTGTTCAGATATTCGATGGTCTCGATCTCTATAGGGATACCTTCAACATACTCTATAGTTCGAACGAGATAAGGAATCGTATCTCCAATATGGATCTTCGCTTCCTGACCACTAACTGAGACGATTGAAGGGCTCGAAATCAAATCTGAATCAGTATCACCATCACTCAATTTTGCATTAACATCTAGCGTGGCTGTGTTTACGATATCATCTATCAATTGAGTGATGTCCAAATAGTCTATCAATTTGAAGTTCAGATCTATTGAACCGCTCTTAACAAGGACCTCAGCATTGTTCACATCAAATTCAGTCGTGAGCTCTCGAGTGATCCTATCAGCAATTGACTTGTCTACCAGTCTTGTCTCAATCCTTACCTGTTTCTTAGGTTGCGCAAGAGAAGATCCAATCTCATCGAAAATGTTGTCTACTCTGGACTTCGCAAGCCCTCTCACAACAATGTAGCCGTTCACTGGATCGGAAAGAACCTCGCCTCCGTAGAACTCAATCAATCTGGTGACTTCTTCAACATTGTGATAAACACGGTAAACAAGCTCGACATCGGTAGGTTCTTCTCCGGCCTTCTGTTCTTTCTTCGTTACAGCGTAGATGTCGTCGATTTTGCTTATCTCGATCGGTTTTGTTGCATTGATGACTTTCACCAGCCCGTCCCACGTAAGGCCTTCAATAGACATTGTCGCGTTCTCGACTATCTCATCCACAAAAAGGAGCGAGACGCCGAGTTTTTCAGCAACCAACCTGAGAAGGGACTCAAGATCCTGATCGGCAACGTTTATTCTGACCGTGGAACCCGTCACAACGATGCCCTTCTCAAGAGGATCGATGGCCTTTCTCGACTCTTGAACGTCCCTAACCATCTTCTCTGCCGCGTCAAGCAAAACGGAGCTCTTTGACTTTATCAGCAGCATCTGGAGATCTGTGAAGGTCTGAACGGTGATTCCTTCGATTGACTCTCTCAAAAGATCGGCAAGTTCCTGCGGATTGACGGTCAGATCGGTAATGTATCTCGAGATCTCCTTGTCTGCGGCCGCCTCTTCAACTGTCCTGGTTATGATCATTAGTGACTCGGGTTCACCGATCAACAGCCACTGCCGCTCAAGATCTACGAACTCTACTTTCAGATCCAGCTTGGAGATTATCTCTCTGAGCTGCGTTTCGGTCACAAGATTCTTCTCGATTCTTACCGACTCCCGCTTCGAATCTACGGCTAGGATACTGAGCGCGGCTCTCGCGTTTTCAAGACCGACCTGAGTTCCTATTCCGATGAGTCTACCGGAGTATTCTATGATCGATCTGAGATGAATCTCCGCAGACTCAAGGAACTGCGTTATCTGCTCTATGCTCCAGCCGCTAACAGACGGAAGATCTTCAATAAAAACCTTCTCGGTTAACTGAGACAAAGTTGACGCTTCATCAAGCTCAGAAATCAGTTTCTTAGCTACATCTACATGAGCTTTCTCCCCCACAATCAGAAGTCGGTCATCAAACTTACCTATGTAAGTAGATACTCCAATAGAATTCAAAGAATTATCTAAATCCTCCCTGATTCTTTCATCAACAAGATAATCATTGAACTCTTTGCTAACGATAATTATCTCGTAATCCAGGAACTTCGATTCTCCGACAACAGCATCTGACAGAATACTCTTCATGCTATCAATGTCGTTTATCTCACCTATCAACAAATACCTTGACTGAGTGATTTGAGTAAACGTAACTTCAAGCATCAGTTCATTAACCATTGCCTGAAGCACTTCGG
>DSBT01000320.1 GCA_011045915.1 Mesotoga infera | reverse complement strand
TAATCAAGCTTCGGCGGCAACGGATCGGGAATAAACGCCCAGTAGGAAAAACCAGAACCTATTACCTTCTGAACCCTTCCCGGTGAGCCAACAGAAAAATCTTCTGGTCTCATCCAAACCTCCAAATTGTACAGAAGTATAATTCCTATTGAGTAAATTATACAATAACCACCAAAAGTATAAGTTCCTTTTTCATTCTAATCATCAACAGAGCATTTCTGAGTCGTGAAGGAGGAACTCTTGCCCCCTTGCCGTGTTTCAGGTTGCCTGGATCTTGCATGCAAGTACCGCTGATCGCTGTGAAGTGGCGTTCTCCGCTGACCGTCCCAGATCACGGTCCCGTTCACCGATAAGATCATTCGAGAAACGACACTTTCTAGACGCTCACGAGAAGGCTCCAACTGATACTCGTCGACAGTTTACGGTTCGCAGTTCTCCGAAAAGGCCAAGGCGAAGAGAGCTCAATCAATTTTGTGTTGAAAAAACATGCTACTGCATAACCATCTGAGTAGGTCATATCTTCACCGAATACCTTAATGGATGTGAAACCCTCCTCGTCTAGGACATCAGCTTATAGGAGGGCGAACAGCCGTTCGCCCCTACAAAAGAATTCGAGAATCGTCTGACATTGTTATCCCGTGAGTGCTTTTGCACGGGATCTAGCTCTTCCTAACCAAGTCTCAATAACCCGCTTCTATCAACCCGATCTTTCTAACCCGCACCATGTAACCCGTTCCTAGACTGGGCTCTTCTGCCCGGCATAGCCGGACTGGCCGCACGAAGTGCGACTGGCCTGCGTCAGCAGACTGGCTCTGAAGATCTTCCCCGCGAAGCGGGCATTGCGACCTGGCATGATCCTCGCCAGCCTTGAGTCCCGGCATGATCTTCGCCGGCATTGCGACCTGGGCCGTTCTTGCCCAGCCTTGCGTCTGATGTTTTATTCCAGCATCACTTCTCACCATATGTAATCTCTCCAGAATACTTCTCGATAAGTCTCTCAAGCAATTCTGCCGCCATTCTCACAGTGGTCTCGCAACCGATTACCGGATCTCTGTATTTATCCCTCAGTACACTGCACTCAAGATGTCCGTATCGTTTCTCGAATTTTTCAAGGAATTCCTCAGCAATTCGCTTCATTCTCTCCTGCTTCGCATAAACTTCGCTGTTGAAGAGAATTCCTATTACCGCTAGAGAGCCAGTAACAGCCCCGCAGATGCTCTTGATTCTCATACCGCCTCCAAAGGCCCCCATGGTATAGAATGCCTCCTCCGGCAGGTCGAGCTTGTATTCGTCATTTGCTCCGTAAATCATTGCCTCAGCGCAGTTTCTCTCAATATCACTTCTTGAATATTGTTTTCCCACCGCATCTTCAAGCATTGCTTTCTCCTTTCTCAGTTTCTCGGTGAAGTCATCAAATCGACTTTAAGTTTGTAATACGTATCACTTCTGATAAAATCATTGTATAACGTCAAGTGAAGGAGGACTACATGTCAATACTACTAAAGAATGGGATGATTTACCCTATCACGTCTGAACCGTTCAAGGGCGACATTTTGATCTCTCATGGAAAGATCGAGTCTATCGGAAAGGGACTCGAAGAACCTGGAGCCGAAGAAATCGATGTTACAGGCAAGTTCATCTTTCCGGGCTTTATCGATGCTCACTCACACATAGGCATCTATGAAGAGGGAGTTGGAGGCTATTACGGAGACGGAAACGAAGCAACCGATCCTCTAACGCCGGATGTTTCCGTCGTCGATGCCTTCAATCCTCAGGACGCAGCAATAAAGAGAGCGTTATCTGGAGGAGTCACCACAGTCATGGTCGTTCCCGGCAGCGCTAATCCAGTTGGAGGGCAGGGCGCTATCTTCAAGTTCAAGAAGACTTTAATCGTCGACGACATGGTAGTTCGTTCTCCGGCTGGACTCAAAATGGCAACGGGTGAAAATCCGAAAAGAGTCTACGGTGAGGGCTTCAAAAAGACCCCTTCCACAAGACTTGGAACGGCAGCCGTCATTCGAGGCTATTTCCAGAAAGTCAGGGC
>DSBT01000319.1 GCA_011045915.1 Mesotoga infera | reverse complement strand
GGGAGTCAAAAGATGTGGACGATGTACTTTCGCTTCCCGGAGTCAGTATAAAGTGGCGTTCAAAGTTCGGTGACGGGAAGGGGAAATCCAATCAGACAAGCATAATAGAGATTTTCGCCCATCATGGAACACATATTGACGCTCCATCTCATGTTCATGAGGACGGCCTTCTTATGAGTGACTTTGACGCTTCGGATTTCATTCTGAATAGGCCTCTCTTCATTGTATGCCCAAAGGGCGACAGGGAGAAGATAAACCATGAGGACCTTGAGCTGTTCAGAGATGAGTTGGAGGATTCGGACTGTCTTCTCGTCTATACAGGATTCAGCAAGTATAGACACGATAGGAGGAGATTTGTGGAAAACTCACCTTCATTCTCGGAAGACAGCCTCGAGTATCTCTTGGGCAACTTCCCGAAAATAAGATGCCTTGGAATGGATATCTTCAGCATCGAGAACATTCCCGAGGGAAGATCATTCGGTTGGTTGGTTCACAAGTCGTATCTCAAAGCGCGTGAAAAGAGATTCGCGATTGAAGACATGAAACTGGAACCTCTAATAGGCAAGACGTTGAATAGAGTGATTTCGATTCCACTGCTGCTTGATAATGAAGCCTGTCCGGCAACGGTCGTTGCAGAAGTGGACGATCCTTGCGACAAGAGCAAAGGGGGAAATTGATTTGCCCTACCTTGAGATGAAAGGAATTACGAAGACTTTCCCCGGTGTCAAGGCACTGGACAATGTCGATTTTGACCTCGAGATTGGAGAGATCCACACTCTCGTAGGGGAAAACGGAGCGGGAAAGAGCACACTAATAAAGGTTCTTGCCGGAATCCACAGAAGAGACAGTGGTTCTATAGAAATTATGGGTAAGAAGACTCACATAAGCACCCCCAAAGAAGCGATCAAGTCAGGAATATACAGTGTTCAGCAGCATTTCAGTCTCCAGCCGAACATGTCTGTTGCCGAGAACATAATGTTCGGTGAATACACTGGCTCGAAAGCAGGATTGATCAACTGGCGGAAGCTCTTCTCGCAAGCCGACGAATTCGTTAAGACGATCGGATTTGAAGATATAGATGTCTCCAGAAATGTGTGCGATCTGAGCGTCGCCGAAGGACAGAAGGTTGAGATTGCAAAAGCTCTTTACAGAAATCCGAAGATACTGATAATGGACGAACCGTCCGCCATCCTACCAAAAAACGATCTCGCAAGACTCCACGAAATCTTGCAGAGAATTAAGAAGGATATTGGGATAATCTACATATCCCATCACTTCGAAGAGATCTTCAAGATCAGCGATAGAATAACCGTTTTGAAGGATGGAAAGAACGTGGACACGGTCCTGCCCTCTGAGATCGATAACGATGGATTGGTTAGGCTCATGGTAGGAAGGGATATCGGAGATATGTATCCGGCCAGAACCGATTCCAGTCAGGAAGAAGTTGTTCTCGAGGTTGAGGATCTTTCAACTTCAAAGCTTCATAACGTAAGTTTCAAGTTGAAGAAGGGCGAGATACTGGGAATTGCAGGATTGATGGGAGCGGGCAGGACAGAGCTGTGTCAGGCATTATTCGGCCTGGATGTCCAGAATGGAAAGATCAGGTTACACGGAAGAGAAGTACACAATCGAAGTCCGAGAAGAGCCATATGTAATGGATTCGGCTTCGTAACAGAAGACAGACACAAGACCGGGCTGGTGCTTCCGATGAGTGTCAAGAACAACATTTCGCTCGCAGCTCATAAGAAGATTTGCAGGCTCTGCTTTGTGAATGAAAGAGCCGACAAGACTGCGGCGGAGGAGTTCGTGGAAAAACTCCGGATTTCCACTCCGGGAATCGGCCAACCTGTGGAATTTCTTAGCGGGGGCAACCAGCAGAAGGTTGTTCTCGCCAAGTGGCTTTTTAATGGAGCGGAAGTGCTTCTTCTTGACGAGCCTACAAGGGGTATCGATGTCGGGACGAAGGCAGAGATCTATCGTCTCATGAAGAACCTTGTGAAGAAAGGAATGTCAATAATCATGGTCTCTTCGGAACTACCGGAGATAATCGGCATGAGCGATAGGATACTTGTAATGCACAAAGGTAGAATAACCGGGGAACTGAATCCCGAGGAGACTTCCGAAGAAGAGATACTTGCTTATGCCGCGGGGCTAAAACAGACCCCCACCGAACCCGCAAAGAAGTGATTCCTGTGGGAAGAGCGAGATATTTTCTTACACACGATCTTGGAACAACGGCGGATAAGGCCTGCATCTTTGACGATAAACTGAACCTAATCGCCAGTGAAGTGATGGATTACAAGACCTATTATCCTAAAGACGGGAAGGCAGTTCAGCGGCCTGAGGATTGGTGGAGCGTCTTCTGCAGAACAACAGAGAACATCCTTGGAAAACGCGGGATAGATCCTCACGAAATCGCAGCGGTTGCCTGCAGCGGGCATTCTCCAAGCATGGTTCCTCTCTCGGCTGATGGGGAATCGATTTTAGAAGCAGTGCCGATCTACGCCGATCTCAGTTCAAGAGAAGAAGTCTCAAAATTCATGGAGTCAGTTCCTGAAGAGGAGTTTTACTCCATGACCGGTGCGGGGCAGGTTCCTGAACAATACTCTCTCTTCAAGATGATGGCCTTCAAGAGAGAGAATCATGAGGGCTTCGACAGGACATGGAAGATTCTCAACACGGTCGATTATCTTGTGTACCGCTTGACGGGAAATGTAAGAACGGATTTCTCTCAGGCCTGCAATACCGGCGCGCTAGATAT
>DSBT01000318.1 GCA_011045915.1 Mesotoga infera | reverse complement strand
TTCGTGGCAGGAGGTTTTGCTGCTGCAATATTATTCTTCGTCATGAGCACGCTTAATTATCAAAGGCCCCTCAACGAGCATAAGGCAGGCAGGCCCTAGAAGCAAACCCAGTGATAAAGCTAAACTAATTATCCGAGAGGAGTATTCTCTACATGATGCTTCGCTTCAGCTTCAACTCTTCGTGAAGACGTTCGCATCTTTCGTACCAGAGTACTCTGTAATCCTCGTGGTTGATTATTCTGCCAACAAGGTCATACGGAGTGAAGATTTCTTCCTCTACACCCTTCACACATTCCTCATACGCCTCTAGGTCTAGTCTCTCATCTGTTATCTCGACTAGCATTGAGTCCTGAGCTTCTATGATTGCCGCTACGGCTAGTGTATGCCCATTGCCATAAAAGTCTTTCATCAAGATAAATGGCCGAACCCTGAACACTCTTGAGAGTCTCCTCATTCCGAATCGCTCTGAGCTTGTCTTTTGACAAATATTGCTGGCTTGGCTGGAGATCCTCAATTCGGGCTTTGAATCTTTCTGACATCTACTTCGCTCCTCCAAGAACCTTGACTTCAGATTTTCAGATACTCGTCCAATCAAGAAGCGTCTGAATGAACGATCCACTTCTCGTAGACTAACCTACCATACATTATGAAGAACGTAAGTGCTATCATTTCACTGTTGAAGAGCATTACTTACTTAGTCTTGCCAAACATTACGAACAGGCCTGCCTCGATTTAGTCCCAGAGACTGCAAAGGGATAAGGCCAGAAAAGTGTCGATGATTATCTTCAGAAAAATGAACGAAGTTCTCATAAACCTGATATAAAGGAGGAAGCAATGATGAAGAGAAGTCTGATTTGGACTACAAGTCTTCTATTAGTCGTGTTTGTCATCACCAGCTGTATACCCTTTCCGAAAGCGAAGAGCTACTGCGCCTGGGTAGTGGGACAGACCGATGAAAGCGGAATAGCGATGCTCTACTTTTCAGATGATTCAGGTAAAACCTGGATGCGTCAAGGAATGGATATTCTGCCGGAAGGAAAGGATTTGGAGGACGTATATGCAGTTGACCGCAATCGAGTCTGGGCTGCAGGTTCCAATGCACTACTATTAAGAACAGACAACGGTGGCTCCGACTGGGAGATTATTGAAGTATCGGAAACTGCCACCGATTCATTTTTTGCTTCCATCTCCGTTTATGGAGATAGAATTTGGGTCAGCGGCGACAGCGGACTTGTCATCTTCTCTGAAGACAGTGGCGATAGCTGGACTGTTTGCAACCTTCCCGAAAACGCCGCAGATTACTTGATTCAGGGAATCCATGCAATAAACCAGAATTTGATCTACGCGGTTGGAAACAAATCAACACCCAGAGCTGGCATAGTTCTCAAAAGCGAAAATGGCGGTCAAGACTGGGAGGAGATTGAACTACCAAACAACTACAACGACAATGGATGGATTGGCGTGAAGGCCACGGATGAAAATCATATAGTCATCTACGGTGGCCAAGGCCACTATGTAGTGACCGCGAATGGCGGGAAACAATGGGTTACGGGAGGCCCGCTCTTTGCAAAAGACCTGAACTCTCTAGTGATGCTGGACAGTTAAACTTGCTGGGCTGCCTGCGATTTTGACACGATAATTCTTACCGAAGACAGCAGAATAAGCTGGGAAGAGCAGCCACCAGCAGGAACAAGCAATTCGTTTCTGTTAGGGATAGATGCTCTCGACAGAAATAACGCGTTAGTCGTCGGTTCATCGGCAGGATACCCGCAGTTTGGAAAGATCTTGCGCACAACAGACGGAGGAAAGAACTGGGAAGTA
>DSBT01000317.1 GCA_011045915.1 Mesotoga infera | reverse complement strand
TCTGGTTCGCTGAGCATATGAACTCGATTAGTGCGAACTAGTTCGAGATAATGACTGTAGTTTGCTAACTCTGGTGAATCAGACAACCTCGAGAAGAAATTCTCAGAGACTTTCGACAGTTCCAATTTCAGAAAGAGGAGATCGCTTTCGAGCTGCGACTCAAGTTCGTCGATCTTGCGGATTAGCTTCTGTATTGCCGGCACAGCCGGTGTTACTGAGTGACTCAGATATGCGAACATCGACGGCTTTGCAAATTTACTCAAAACATCTTCGATTCTTTCAAAAACCAGCTTTAGTTCGCTCGCTTCTATGCTCTCGTCGGCTATTCTTCTCTTGTATTCCTTTATCAGTTCTTCTTTTTCCAGAATCACGTATCGCAGGTGGTCAATCAGGGCCGGATCATCCGATGAAGAATAGAGCTTTGTCAGATCCCACTCAACAAATGGTTCTTCACTCAAATTCGTCAATACCTCCTTCTCCATACTCCAATATCAGTTCGCCAAAAGAGAGTTCGCGAAGAAGTCGGGACACTTCAATCCAGCAGGTGAAACTGTATGAGCGATATGTCATGAAATCCATGTTCGCGTAATCGAGGGACTCCACTTCATCGAGTCGCATCTCTTCTCTGCCAATCCATTCGCCAGTGACGGAGCAGACCATTCCTTCTTCCAACCAGTAAGGAAGTTGATACTTTCTCAGAGAGAGATGCGCCATTTCATGGGCAAGCGTCAGTGAGAGATTGGGTATCAAGCTTAGCGGCTGCACAATTATTGTCTCTCCTTCTGCTGCCGCCAGAAACCAGTAACCGATGCCGGAGAGTTCGGAAAACTCTCCGGCCGAAGAAGCAATCAGAAGAAGATACGTTCCACCAACTGACCTTCCAGTCAGTTTTTCAAGCGCGCTCCTGTAATCTTCAAGCTCAGGCATATCCCAAGACACATATGTGCCGGTAAAACAAAGAGCCGTCATTTGAAGAAGCAGTACGGTCGCTAGCATTAGTAGTTTCATTCAACAATCAATCTTACCGATTCCGTATTGGACCTAACATCTCCATCGTACATCGCCCATGCCTGGACGGCCGGGATAATGAACTCGCCTTTAGTTAGTATTCTCCAGTTGCTCTTTGTCACAAACTCTCCGCCATCTCTGAAGAAGAAAGAAATCCGATCGAACCTTGCATCTTTGAACGTGTAACCCCACCAATAGTAATCATAATAGTAGAATTTCGTGTATCCCAGAATGTCGGCCTCGAGGTTCTCTTCGACTGAAATTCCGGTGGATGGCAACATGTCTTCCAAAACCACATACGGAATGTCATCGGGAATCATGATGCGCACTTCAGAGATTATTGTTTCACCTACAGAGATTGGTTCGGGTATTCCCAATTTTATCGAGTGGATCTCTGCAGTCGCATCATCATAGTACCCGTATTCAAGCGTTCTGATGATTATCTCGCCATTGCTAATACCGAGAACATCACCTTCATAAATCCTCAATCCCAGGCCGTACTCTCCTAGCTTCAATTCCCCTTCCGTAATTGCGAGCTTCATCCCTTCGATGCTCTTTGATACGCTTATCTCAAGAGAACCAACTTCATCCGGAGTCAGCGTCTTTATTGAAGAGACCACGTAAGGAGAATCTATCTGGGGAGTGGTGAGGACGTGTGTATCGTCCATCGGAACGGGGAGCTTCCTCCTGAGAATTCGCTCGATAGTCAGACCAATGTTTTCAGCCTCGATCAATTCCATCTCAACCGTTGCCTCCCCGTTTATCGAGACAACCACCATATCCGTACTCTCGACTAACATGTTCTCTCCTGCAAAGGGAACTGTTATCGAATCGGCGACATCGCCCTCGAAAATCACCTCCCCACTCCCCGACATCACTTTCACTTCGGCCTCCTCGGAAAGCACATTGCTAACGGAAGAAAGAGAAAGAATGGCCATAGCAGTTGACGAGGTTCTGTACCAGTAGCTGCCGTTGCCCATTTTCAGCAGTCTCCTGGAGATCTCTGCAATCGTGGTAGAAGGCATTTCCAGATCGACAGATGCCTTCAAGAGCAAAGACAGAATCACAGTGTCGTCAAAGAAATAGCTGAAACTCTTCCCATGTATCGCATCATCTGCACTGAGATCCACATATTCCATTGCCTCTTCAATAAGAGCAGATGCTTTTTCCTTCATGTTCAGAGTTTCGTAGGAAAGTGCGGTCAAGACAATGGAAGCTACATCCCCTTTATAGTCAACAATAGAGCCTACAGGATCTCTTAGCTTCCTGCTGAAAAGCACTATTACGTACTGCAGGAAGGGATCAGGGTCTTCTTTGTTCAAGCTTTTCATCGCCGAGTATCCCATTGCTATTACATCTCGATTTATGTCGTAACCGTTCTCCGTAGCCAAATACAGACCCAGCATCACATAAGCGGTCATGAATGGAGTTGAACGATCATCCTTCCACCAACCCCAGCCACCATCGTAATGCTGAAAACCGTAGAGCCTCTCGAGTCCCTCCCCGACCACGACAGACACCTTCTTTACGAAAGGCTCGTCTGCGCCTTCAAGAAGCTTAGAGGCGGCCAGTGCAGGAAGAAGCCTGCTCATTGTCTGTTCCACACAACCATATGGATAGTCAACCAGGTATCTGATTGCTTCAAGAAGAATCGGATCGATTGTTGAGGAGATGGTGATCGTCCCTATGGAGTTTTCAGAAAATTCTAGAATCTTGTTACCATCGAGGAATTCCAGATTTCCAAACCGAAGATAAGTAAATCTTGGTTTCAAAGGTATTTCATACTCAACTCCATCGGACCCGCGACTCCCCTCAACAACGAATTTGACTTTCAGCTTCTCCTCTTTCTCCGAAGGCAGCAGATCGCGCAGCTCCACCTCGTAAGTGAAAGATCGACTTCCAAAGGCGTCTATTGTCGATCCCTTCTCTTCTATTACTTCTCCATCCAGATAGAATCCAGTTATCACGGGCATTCTGGAGTCAAGATTGTTCTTGACCGAGAAGACCAAATTAACCTTGTCACCCGCAATGAGAAACTCCGGAAGAAAGCTGCTGACAGTCATGGGCTTCCAGGTTTCAAAGCCTGATCTTTCGTAGCTGAAATCTCCGCCCAGTTCGGCAGCTAGAGCCCTGATTGTCCAGGTATCAAGATCTTCGGGCACAACAAAGGACAATTCTGCAACTCCATTTTCGTCAGTGAAGGTTCCAATTGACCAGAAAGCGCTGTCGCTGAAAAGTTTTCTTGCCTTTACGTCTGAAGTCAAGCTATCGGCTTCTTTCCCAAGATCGCCCATCCCGAGAGGGGCGCCTCCCGTTACCTTGGATTCAGCGGCAGGCGGCTGAGATTCCAGCAGGTCCCCAAGTTTGGCAATGGAGGGGTAGGCAGAATAGTATAGGTCATTGATGCTAACTGTGTTGAACCCTCTATTGAATGGACTGCCCAGAGACGCTTTCCACTGATCGTAGTCACCTTCAAATAGTGAAAGCATCGCCTGAGAAACCACTGCAACTGTAAGCCCTACGCTGGCTGGATTTCCTTCAGAATCGCTTACATGGACTTTCATGTTGACAGTATCTCCGGGTTCATATCTATCTTGGGTGAGCAAGCCTATTTTCAGGTCTTTCGAAGACGTCTTTACTCCTATCAGTTGTGACTGGACAATCTGGTAGTTCTTGTATCCGACAATGAAGAGCATGAAATTGTCGTATGCATAGTTCTCTGGGATTTCAATTTCTACAGTGTTCTTTCCCTCGGTCGAGCTGAACGGAAACTGTTTGAAATCGCCCGAGAAGTCTGCAATAATCCATAAATCCATGGGTGATGATGTGTAGAATGAGACCTTCGCCTTTGATCCAGGAACGGCAGACTCGACGGAGTCTATCAGTATGGATCCGTAGTAGTCATAATAACCGCTAGTGTAAACCGAATAGCTGTCCACTACTTCCGGCTCGCCCGAGGGCGATCCATTAATCTCAAAATAGACAACCGTGTCTGACGGTACGTCCCTCAGATCGATCAGCACCTCTGCCTTTCCTCCGCTATCGGTTGAAAGCTCTTCACTGAAGATGTTGATTTTCAGCTTCTTCTCAATCTGCTTGCCCTTGTCCATAAGTATAACGGGCTCTTCGTACCAGACCTTGACTTCGCAAGCTTTTGAAACTGGCGTATCGTCGTTCAGCTTCGTTTCAATTTTCACGACGGCCTCTATGTCCGTGAATCTGTAATCTACATAGAAATCGAAAGTGCCCTGCACAACCTTGAACTCAACCATGCTTCTTGATTGCATACCGGTATCGTCCGATACAGTGACAATTGCGTAATATGATCCGCTCTCAAGCCCATCGACATACCCGATCACCGTATTTCCCAAACCGTCAAGCCGTGCCGATCCGTTGTCAACATACTGATTTCCTTTGTAAATCGTGTAATCAACCTTGCCTAGAGAGACAGGGTCCCCAAAGTAATATTGAGACGAGACATTTATTGTGATGGGTTCTCCTTTTCTGAAGGCCCCGATCGTAGGTTCTGCTGTGGTGAAGAACGTGGGTTTCTTGTAGTCGGCAATCTGGAAGTAATAGTAGTCCTCGTTTTCCTCCCACCGTATGATAATCCTGTACGAACCTCTCGTTATCTCCGAGTAAGTTCGGAACGTCCCGCTTACGGAACCTAAGTCGTCAGGTTCCAGAACTTCACTGTAAACACCTCTATTCAAAGGATCAACTATCTCGACCTCGACTGAGTCAATTTCGGGTATTTCATAACCTGCCGGGGTAATTTCTCTTATGAATGACCTGAAGTTGACCACTTCTCCTGCTTTATATGCAGGACGATCGGTGAAAGTCAAACAAATGTCTTTCGATGAGAAGTAGTAATCATACTCTCCGGGTCTCCAGAGAATCGAACCCTCCGCTGACTGAACAAGAATTGCATCATCGACGGTGGGGAGGTAATTGAATGCAAATACTCCATCTTCTGTCCGACCTATTAGCTCGCCGTCTTTGAGTCTGTAAAGCGCAAAATTCTCAATAAACTCTGAATCATCTTTCTTCCAGAGTCTCAGCATTGCCCCGTCTTCGTGAGCAAGCAGCTGTGCTCCAACCATCCGATAGCTTGTCATGAGCTTCGTAGTGCCCGACTGTGATGAAACCACAATCAGTCTGAGGCCCTTGAGAGCTTCATCGGGAAAATGAACTCTCTGTTTCTCACTGACAGTCTGTCTCAATGCGTACAAAGGATCGCCTGAGATTCCAACGTCTCCTATTGTTATAGCACCGGTCAGATCTTGTTCATCAAGATCGTATATCTTGATGTCGATGTAGCTGTCTTTGCTGTCAGTGTAAACAGTGGGCAGATAATCGAGTGAATACAACTCGATGAAAGATGATTCAAGCTTGTATCCATACCGCTGAATTTGAAAAGCAATTGCCGTCAATCCAGTAAACAGAATAATCAGAAGAACCACTGAGGCCTTTCTCATCGCGTTCACCCTCCATTACTGTCGGGGTAGAAACTTGAAAGCGTATACCCCGAGATAGTTTTCGTTACTATGTATCGGTAACCACTGATAAGGCATTGTTCTCAGATAATCTTCCATTCTCCAGAGCTTCAGAACACCTGAATCATTTTCAGAAAGCGGTCCGGTATGATAAATCAGCCCGTCGCCAGTGTATATCATCGAATGAAAAGTTGATGGAGAGGGGTGGTGAAAAAAGATTATGTCTCCAGGTCTTGCGACGCTGAGATCCCTGCCCTTAAATACCATACTACTACGTACAAGGTTGTATGCATCGGCGAAGTAAGTGAACTCCCCGGTATTGCTTAAGAAAATCTTCCCTCTTAGTATTGGAATATCCGGATAGTTGTATTCTTTGACATCGGGAATGGTACGAAGGTCGATACCGGTTTTCTCGCGCCAGAGTTCATGATCGATTGCATTCTCCAAGAACCACTCTTCTTTGTGGCTTTTAAGAGCCTCTCTGGCTGCAAATCTTATCAACCCACTACAATCTCTTTCTTCATCGCTCCACCTGTTTGAGAACTCAATGACCTGATACGCTGAGATGTTCACGAACCACGCTCTAAAACTTTCGGCGTCCTCCAAATCCAGGACCAGTCTGTCAGGAAAGCGGTCAGAATCACTATCAACAAACTCTTCGAACTCAAGAGAAAGACTCTTTCGAGTTCTAAAGAGTCCCGAGAATGAAATTACTATTACGGCATCTTCATCATCAGCACAGAAAGTATAGACCGAAGTGTTGCTTTCGCTAGAGAACCGTTCAAGTGTAGCGCCTCTGGCGTATGAGAGAATCGGTCTCTCATAAGTCGAATCAGGCACTGAAATAGAGAAAGACTCACCTCGTCTGATGAGACTTCGATCAGCTTTTATTG
This sequence comes from Mesotoga infera, assembly GCA_011045915.1. Classification (NCBI taxonomy): domain Bacteria; kingdom Thermotogati; phylum Thermotogota; class Thermotogae; order Kosmotogales; family Kosmotogaceae; genus Mesotoga; species Mesotoga infera. Next base: position 1,537 of record DSBT01000317.1, on the reverse strand, counting down.
CAGTGTAATCGCCTTTGAAATTCAGAAAAGTTGCAGAGATGGCAATAGTTGTTAGGGCAACCAAAAAAAGATAGACGATGTTGATCCTATTCAAAGAAATCTCCCCTCAGAAATACCCTTGACGCGACTTCGCATTTATAAGACTGAAGGCAGGGTTTTTGGTTCGAGAATTATCCCTGAATAGATAATCATTCCGATGCTGTGTCTTTCCATCTCGTCTAAGAATGGGAAATTGGCTTTGTTAATCTGTTATTATTAGATCAGAAGAGAACCGGGAGGTGACGATTTGCGAAAGAAAAGCGCTCTATTTACCGTAGTAGCTATAGTGTTTTTGATAATGCTTACTTCTGGTTGCACTGGGTACATACTTGTGAAGCCCGACACTGTGGTAGCAAGGCTGGAGCGAGAAATTAACAGAGCCCGAGAGGATTCGATTCTCGAGCTTTACAGCGATGAGGTGTGGATCGAAACCTCCGGCAGTCCTTCTGGAAGGATGCTTCCAAAGAAAAGCATAGCATTGTTCTACGCAGATTTTTTTGAACTCTACGATGACATAGATTTCTCGTTGAATGTGGAAGACGTCGTTAGAGGCTCAAGGGAAGCGACCATCACAGTCTCTTTTTCGCTCGAGTACTCACATGATGGGAAGAGCTTCCATGAAAGCGGAGAGAGCGTGATCTCTTTGAATGGCGTCGAGAGGCAGTGGAAAATAAGCGGAGAATACAACAATCCTATACTAAGCTTCTTCGAGCCGGCCAGTATGTGAGTCGCCGTAGAGAGTTATCGCTCGAGCCTCAATTTTCATCGGGCTTTTCAGCCCTCACCTTCATAATCGACCCGTCGACAAACCTTATTCCCAGCTTATGAATAGGATTCAGTCGTTGCTCGACAGGTCGGCGACGCCCAGAGCATTCTTAACGGCCGAGACAATCGATCCGCTCGATGCTGTTGCTCCAGTTACAAGATCAACTTCAAGGCTCTGAGCTTCAACGATTCTATCGGCAGTAGATTCGGCGCTCTTTGCATATCGATCCGTTCGGTTCTGAAGAATTCTTATGTCGATGATCTTTCCGCCGGCTATTTCGACTTCCAGACTGACATAACCTTCCCTTCCAGCATAAACACCGTCTGAAAAACTTCCAAATGGCTCTGTTGTTATTTGAATGGCTCTTTCTGGCCTCTTCGCCTGCCAATCGAACACCATCACGATCGTTGCTGCAGCCAGAACAATATAAAGCGAAACACTGATTGCGCACTTCATTTCCGCCTCCCGCACAATTGTTTGTACACAAGAATTATCTCTTTCTTCCTAACTGAGAAGATTTCCAGAATGAAGTATTCAGATTAACATAGTCGGATTTATCGCCTGAATTGAAGCATCCCAAAGGGTAGATCTTCAAGACTCTATACAGCAGCGGAATTGGAAGAAATGATTCCTATGATATCGTCAAACAACAGCTTTGTCGGGCCCTTACCCATCATAACGCTCTTATCTATCTTCTTCACTGAATGAATCACAGTCGAATGCTGTTTCCCT
>DSBT01000316.1 GCA_011045915.1 Mesotoga infera | reverse complement strand
GTCGACAAAACCTCTTCCATATCGGGAAGCTTCCTGACTCCGGTCGCGGAGTATTCATTGCAGAATGTGCATCGCGTTCTGCAACCCTCATGTGGAACGAAAATAGGAACGATATTCATGTCTATATTATAAACCGAACAGGCGGGATTTATCAAAGAGCCTTCAACAAATCTTAAACAGTGTGCTTTCTGTGTTACTTTCCAGGTGGTACAATCTATCATTCAGGAGGAATTACTATGGTTAATGTAGACTCCATTTTTCAAATTGTTATAGTCGATAATAATAGCTGGCCGGGATCGGTCAGTTAATCTCTGCATTTAAGAAAGTAGAAGATTACAGGGCCGATGGAAAACCATCGGCCCTGTTTTTTTAGGAGGGGTGAGAAAATGGAAAGCATCGGAAGAATGAGTACAAAAGTAGTTGAACATCTTAGAGACCCTTTGGTGAAATCGGCAGTCAGAGTGAAGTCTGCAATAATGGGAGAAGCGGGCAATTTTCTTCGGGGAAAGGGATTTGTCGAACTCCTTCCAACAATAATCTCACCGATTACCGACCCCCTGAATCATGAGGTCCACAACGCTAAGTTCCGTTATTATGATCAGGAGTATCGTCTAACCCAGTCGATGATATTTCACAAGCAGCTGGCATGCAAGACATTCGAAAGAATATTCATAGTCTCGCCCAATGTTAGGCTCGAAACATCGGAGAAGTCACTCTCTGGAAGACACCTTTTTGAATTCAGTCAGATTGACTTGGAAATTCGGAATGCAGAGAGAGATGAGGTAATGTCACTGGTGGAAGACCTCATCGCTTCGCTTATTAGAGAAGTGAAAAGTAGTTGCAGGGAGGAGCTGGAATTGCTTTCTTCGAACCCTACAATACCAACAACACCCTTTACAAAAGTTAAATTCATGGATGCTTACGAGCAGTATGGAAAGGACTTCGAAACCGTCCTATCTTCGAGCTTCAAAGAACCGTTCTGGCTGATAGATTTTCCAGTGTGGGAAAGGGAATTCTACGACCTGTTGTCACAAGACGAAAGAACGCTTAAGGACATGGATCTGATTCTTCCAAACGGTTTCGGGGAGACTCTTTCTGGTGGAGAACGAGAGTGGGAATACCAGAGGATTATCAGCAGAATGGAGTTCAAGGGTAATGACCCGGAGGAGCTTGCATGGTACATGGAGATAGCAGAAGCCGGTGAGCTTGTGCCTACCGCGGGTTGCGGAATTGGAGTGGAAAGGCTTACAAGGTATGTCTGCTCTCTTGATAATGTTGCCAGGACCAGACTCTTCCCCAAGGTCCCTGGTCAGAGCTGGATATAGAAAAAACTCCCCTTAACTGGGGAGTTCTGGCTCCAGCGGAGGGACTCGAACCCCCAACCGTCCGGTTAACAGCCGGATGCTCTGCCATTGAGCCACGCTGGAACACATTGATTATTGTAACTCGAATCAAAGTTTATTTCAAGTAGCCAATGCTACTGATTGGAAGTTTCGCTTCTTCCAACCGGTCTAGTAGCTACAAGTGAGGTTCCCTCACCGTCAATGTCATCTATCAAAACGTCCCCAATCTCCACCGGCGCCTCAACGGCTATTTTGCTGATTAAACTCATCTTTTCGAGTATAAGGGCTTTGTCAATTGGTCCTGTGGTCTTCGCTGAAGCAAGAGGAAGTTTTCCGTTCAAAACTCTCACGCTGGTTGCAAGTATTCGTTTCGGCATTACGAGTTCATTGAGTGCGTATTCCTTTCCCCTAGAACATTTATTGCCCGTAATAACGTATTCCTGACCACTCTTTCTCACCGAAATCCTACAACCGACAGGACAGATTACGCATGTGATTTGTCCTTCCATCAGCGCACCTCCACTGTAAGCCGACCCGCACCGATAAGAGGCGCAAGCTTTTCTTTGTTCATTGCTATCTGGATCATCTCACTGGGCACCCCATACGAGAAAGCTTTTTCGAAGTCGAGCTCTTTGAGGATAACCGTGCCCTTATTCATTGGTTTCCTCAATCTGAGATACAATCTCAAGTGCTCCTCCATATCGACTATTCCCGGGACAAGAACTCCCACATTCTCACCCCTGAAGACAGGTATCCTGTCCCCAGAAGCGCTTTCTCCAAGGGCGAACAAAGCCGCATGGCGCCCTGCTATCCAACCTTCGGCAGCCACATAATCCACAAGATCGAATATTGCCACATTGTTGCCGGCCGCAAAAACACCCTCGATGCTGCTCTCACCTGTATTAGACACCAGGAATCCTTTATTTATAGGATCGACTCTCAAATCATTGTCGAAATCTTCTACTTGTGGTAATAATCCAGCAGAAAGAATCAGTGTGTCGGCTTTGAGACGTCTGGAAGTTCCAGGGATTGGCACGAAAGACTCATCTACCTCTGATATCTCTATCTCTTCAAGTCTCCCGTTGCCCAGAACCTTGGTTACGGTCGTTGAAAGAAGAAGAGGAATTTCGTAGTCTTCGAGACACTGAACTATGTTCCTCGTTAGTCCACCTGGATAAGGCATTCTTTCGACCACCCCAACAACTTCAACACCCTCAAGCGTTAGTCTCCTTGCCATTATCAGCCCGATGTCTCCGGAACCCAGTACTACCGCCTTTCTTGAAGGAAGGTAATTCTCAAGGTTTACATATCGTTGCGCAAGCCCGGCCGGCATGATTCCAGACGGCCTATCACCTTGTATAAGAAGTGATCCAAATGGTCTCTCTCTGGCTCCAGTAGAAATCACAACAGCCTTCGAAAAGATTTCGAAAGCACCTAGCGGTGACAAAACCAACGCCCTCTTTTTTATTACATCTATCTCTCGAACATATGATTCGCCAATAACTGTCACTTTTTCTTGGTTCATCTCGTTCTGGAGTCGAACAGCAAATTCCGGACCTGTGAGCTCTTCCTGGTAGAACTGAAGACCAAAACCATTATGGATGCATTGATTCAGTACGCCGCCCACCACCGGCTCTCTTTCAAGAAGGGTGACTTCAACTCCAGTCTTTGCCGCGCTGAGGGCACAAGCCATGCCAGCTGCCCCTCCGCCTATTACCAGCACATCAGTGACGAGCCTTTTCATTGCCTCACCTTCCTGTCAACTACCCAGCTTCCTTCGCTGTTCTGTCTAACATCGCGCAAATCCTTATTCAACTCTCTAGCAATAATCTTTGCAATGTTCCAGCTACAGAAACCGCCTTGACATCTGCCAAAACCAGCTCTTGTTCTGAATTTCACTCCATCAATTGTCCTCGCTCCATCTCTTATTGCCTGAATCACCTCTGTCTCAGATACCTCGTTGCACTGGCATACTATCCTTCCATAGGCGGGATCCTTGTCAATGAGTTGTGATACTCGCTCAAACGAAAGC
>DSBT01000315.1 GCA_011045915.1 Mesotoga infera | reverse complement strand
GTAATAATCGCAAAGGCTCTTGCCCAGGAAGGAAAGATACTTCTTATGGACGAGTTCACAACTCATCTGGACCCGGGGCACGCAAGAAGAGTAGGAAAAATCGCGACTGATCTCGTCCGCGCAAAGGGACTAAGTGCGATAGCGATCTTCCACGATATAAATCAGGCGGTCGAGATTTCAGACAGGCTCTTATTCATCAATAATGGAATAGTGATTACTTCAGGCAAGGTCTGGGATGTCGTTACTCCGGAAATCATTAGGCAGGTTTACGACCTCAAATCAAAAATCATGAAAAACCCGATCAGCGGGCTACCACTGGTAGTATTCCACGATTAAGACATGGGATTGCTTACATCAGCTGGCTCGGCACCTGTTATACTTACAAGTTCTTCGAAATTAGTCTCGACAGCGGAACCGGAAGTCCCCGCAGCAGGAAAAACAGTCTCATACTGTTGAAGAGACTGGTCGACAATGATTTTGACTCCTGAGAGTCCAAAGGGGCAAACTCCGCCTAGGGAGAAACCAGTCACTCTAAGCGTTAGGGTCCCATCGGCCAGACGAGGTTTCTCACCGGCTATCTTCTTCAACTTAGAAAGCGAGACCTTCCGATCACCGGGGCAGACTACAAGATAAGCTCTACCACTTTTGCAGGTGAAGAGAATCGACTTCGCAATTTGGCCGACTTTCACCTTCAACATCTTCGCAGCCGTCGTGGCTGTGGGTGTAGTCCCTTCGGGAAATTCGTAGAACTTCAGGTCGTTGGCCTTCAGTATTGCAAGCACCTTTTCTGGTATCATCGTGCACCTCCGGGAAGGGAATTGAACTATGATACCACGAGTCCAGAAGTGAACTCTATCACTTATTGCGCAAGCGGAGATGAAAATCCAAAAGGAAGAAGCTTTCGCTAAAATGAAAAGTGTCCACTCCTTCTGCGAAACTTCTCTATTCAAATATACATTCCATTACTTCAATTAAGAAATCGAAAAAAGGTCATTTGGATGCGGTACACGAATACTCTTATTTACAGTCGCAAGCGAGAGCTTATTTGAGCTCATCTACACTCTCTCCATCAATACCGGGCCACTCTCGATAAAAATTCAACAATGCCTGCAGAAACGCATATTTCTATACACTCTTTAGGCAGTTCGTCACAACCTTTAGTTTAATTCAACGTCAATCCCCTTCAATGCGACAATCCAGCCCCTTCCAATAATCAATGGCTGGCGCCATACAGAACTCCGCACAAAAAAACTAGTCGACAAACTCTTTCCGACCGTCTCAAGTTAAAAGTTCGGTTTCCTGATCGCCTTCACCTCCTGATTAGCAATGTTTTTCCAATATCACGAAATATGTTTATAAAAACTATTTATTGCCTTTGGTTTACTATATGGTGTTATGGTAAACTATTAGTGTACATGCTCAAGTACCCTATCCAAATTCAATTATTGGAGGTGGTATTATGAGGCTTACGGTAATTCTACTTCTGCTCTGTTTTCTTCTCTCAGTCTCTTTCGCAAACGATCAGGTTAAAGAAATGGAGACGCGAGTCGAACTGCCAGGCTGCTACATCATCAGATGCTACGGAAGCTGTTTCCGGGGCGATCAGGGATACGACTGCGTACTAACGGGTAGAGCGGCGAACTACGATGGCAACGGAAATCCACTGGCCGTAACATTACATCTCTATCTAGATTGTTACGTCGCTTACTTCCTTGTTCAGTCCTGCAGTTCCAGCGGTGATTTTTCCGGCATCGGAGAGGTTGAAGGTTCGGTCGGTTGTTTCATAAACACCGGGCCTTATGAAGGCTCCTGCTTCACTTACGAGTCCTCGTGTGCCTGTTCGGACTCATAAATTTTCTCCGAAATGTCACAGATAACTGGAGGTGATTTTATGAAAAGGACAATGCTTTTTCTAATACTTTCTATGTGTTTCGCAACTACCTTTGCCGCCGGCCTTACAGGCTACTTGACTCAACAGATTCCATGGACGGCCGGAAACGAAATGACGCTCGTACCGCTAGGCGAATCAAAACCTGACACTCTGGAAACTCCATATATAGAAGGGCTGAAGTACGGCCTTCTCGAGCTCGGTGCCAGGCCGATAGCATTCGCGCTCATACCCGGAGAGATACCCTTCCTGTGGATCGACGCAAACAACAACGGCATAGTGCTTGACGACCCGACGATCGCACCAGACTTAAAGGAGACCGACCAAGACACAACGACCTACGAGTGGATTACAAGAGTCAAAGTCTTTTACGAACTCGAAGGCTATTGGGAATCAAGATCTGTCAAACTGTTAGCCAGAAAGACGGGCTTGACTGGCGAGTTCGAGTTCCGATACTGTTTGTACGAACACATGGAGGGGTTAGTCTGGGCCGAAGACGGCCCGAGAAAGATCAAACTCTTCACGCTCGACCCCAAAGGTTTTTACTATACCGACCAGGTTTACTTCGGAGTCGATACGGACGGCGACGGCGAAATAGCTCTAATCCACGACTCTTATGAGATCTTCCAGCATGGAGAAGTCTTCTCTTTGAACGGCAAGGCATACAGACTCGGCGAGGTTTCCGAAGACGGGAAAAAGGTCTCCTTTGAGGAGACTAAGGAGACTCCGACGGAGAAGCCAAAATTTCTCAAGGGACAACCTCTTCCGATTCCCGGAGTTCTCCAGACGGATCCAAGTGTTAATGCGGCCTTTTTCGAGGGGTCCCCCAGCCTGATCGTTCTCAGCAAAGTCTCGCCTGCGACAGTCGTCGAACCAGTATACACCGATTGCGACTGCAGTTCTCTGAGCGCTTTCGAAAGATATAGATTGGACGGAATCATCGATCTCGCCCGGAGGTACGCAGAACTGAAGGTTCTATGGGTACTCACAGGAAAGGAGCAAGCTGAGCCGGAAGCGGCGTTGTTGGAAAATATCTATTTGAGAGACGAAAGAAGCGTGGTTGATTTCTACGGCTTCCCAGGCGAGGAGAGGGTTTTCATCGTCGATTCGAAGGGCGTTATCGTTGAACTGGACAGCTACTGGGTCGACGAGGCCAGCCTCGACACTGATCGGCCGCAAAACGGAAAGTTGATGCTCAATTACTCCGACATAAAAAATACTGTAGAAGCTCTGTACAAGATCAATTGAAGATCAGACCATTGGCAAATTGAACTTTCAGCAAAACGGAGAACCGCTCTTCAAATGAATGAGAGCGGTTCTTTTTTGTTTCAATCTTCCGGCAAAAAATGTTCAACTCGTCGAGTCAATCCGTTCCCATACCGTTCACTAGCACTGCTTTCGCCAGTTCATGCGCGAGCGCGGTGAAATCCCTTCCCTCGATGTTGCTCAGCACCACCACAAAGATGTCGTCGTCAACATACCGATTTATTCTAGTCGAGGTACCCTTCGTGTCTCCGTCGTGATAAACGACCCTTCTGTACTCGCCATCTATAAGCTCGTTACCGATAAAGACTCCATAACCTGCCTCGAAGAGTTCATTCGTTGGACTCTCCATTAGTCTTAAAGAGCTTTCTGAAAGCACTTCTCCGGAGGAAAGCGCTCTGTCCCACAGATACAGATCATACACAGTGGAGTATAACCCCCCCGCTCCGCCAGGAAGCCTTCTATCGACCCAATCAGCAGGTCTTACGCTAGAGAGATCTATAACATAGGAATCACAGTAGTAAGGAAGACCCCATCCGCTATCGTATTCATTGTAATCATAACCGGTATTATTCATTCCCAGCGGTTCGAAGAAGTTCGTTCTCAGATAATCATCATAGCGCTTCCCGCTTGCCCTTTCTACGATGACGCTGAGAAGGAAATAAGCGCTGTTGCTGTATAGAAAGCTGCTTCCAGGTTCAAATCTCAGAGGCAGAGAGGATATGTAAGCGATTTCGGCTTCTTGAAGAGTTCTATCCTCCTCAAATTTCTTGACTTCTTCGAGAAGTTCTAACGTGTTAATCATTGTTGGGATTCCAGAAGAATGATTAAGCATTTGCTCGATCGAAATGGTATCTCCGTTAGGAAACTCAGGTATGAACTTCGCAAGTGAATCTGACAGGGAAATAAAACCATCTTCACAGAGTCTTAGAATCGCCGCCGCTGTGAACTGCTTTGTAATAGAGGCAATTCTTAATTTCTTCTCTGGAGTATTGGGAATGTTTCTCTCGATGTCGGCCATACCATAGCCACCTGCATGCAAAATGACATCTCCCCGGGAGACAAGAACAGTCCCCCAAAAACCCTCAAAGTCGATAATTCTATGCATCACATCATTGATGGGATTGGAAACCAGAGGTACAGAGCAAATCAAGACAATCATTGCTAATGCAGCAATTTTCCCTATCAACGGGCACCTCCTGCAAATGGAAAAAGTATCGGGTATAACTACATAATAACCTATGGCAGACCATCTCAGAAAGAATTATCGGGATATTCCACCAAGATGTTAGCTTCAGGCTTTTTCGCAGTTTCTTAAGGGCAGTCGTATCCACGTTTTTCCGAGGTTTGAAATCAACAAATGCAGTTCTGAAGCACCCGTCTCGGAGACCAAAACAACGAAGACTACCTACGGATATTTATGAAGGTTGACAAACAGGAAAAAACTATAACAATCTTCGCATAAAGCAGATCAACGTAATCTGCGATAAACTATTGATGAAACGGAAAGATCTGGCAAATTACTCCAGAATATTTCTCAACAAAGCTAGAGTTAGGTCTTTCCACTCTTAAAAGTTAAAATATCAAACGATGCTATTTACCGAATATTACACCCGGATTGAATGATGCGCTAATGGGTTAGTTTGGGGAGGAATGAAGTGAGAAGAATTGTCTTAGTCTTGATATTGTTGCTTTTTGCTGTTACTAGTTTGCTTTCACAGAGAATAGTGGTCGCAGTGATGCAGGATCCCGATTTTCTTGATCCACACAGGGCAGCTGCTTCTGGCACTTACGAAATGATGTTCAATGTATTTGAGGGTCTCCTCAAACCCGACTCGAATGGAAGTGTTGTTCCGGCTGTGGCCGAAAATTACCATATATCGGAGGATGGTCTGACCTATACTTTTACGTTAAGAAGCGGTGTGAAGTTCCATAACGGATTTGAGGTCACGGTTGACGATGTTCTGTACTCTCTCAACAGGCTGAAAGGAAACAATCAGGAACGGGGTCTTTCATCAGACTTCGAAAAATTCGTCTCAAAGATCGAAGCGGTAGATGAGAAGACAATAAAGGTGGAACTCAATACCTTGAACACCGACTTTCTCGAAAAGTTCATCATTGCGATAATTCCAGCAAATAATGACAACCATGAAGTCAACCCGATAGGAACTGGACCGTTCAGATTCGTCAAGTATCAGCCTGGTCAGAGGCTTGTAATAGAGAAATTCGACGAATACTGGAATCCCGAGCTGCCAATAGTGGACGAAGTCGAATTCAGAATAATTCCCGACAACCAGGCTGCTATAATGAGTTTTATGGCCGGGGAAGTTCAGATACTTCCGAGACTCGATGCAATCCAGGCAATGGTTCTGGGTAATCGGTTCAACTTAATAACAGCAGAGCAAAACATGGTCCAGCTGATGGCAATGAACCATGCGGTCAGCCCCTTCAACGATATAAGAGTCAGGAGGGCGATTAACTATGCTGTGGACAAGGAAGAGATTATTGAAATAGTGGCTGGCGGTTACGGGACGAAGCTCGGCTCAAACATGTCGCCGATAATGAGCAGATATTATCAGGAGGGTCTCGAGGATTATTATCAACCCAGTTTGATAAGGTCAAAGCAGCTTCTTTCTGAGGCAGGGTATCCCGACGGTTTCAGCACAAAGATCACAGTACCTTCGAACTACCAGTTTCACATAGATACGGCTCAGATAATTGTCGAACAGCTTAAGAGAGTTGGCATAGAAGCCGAAATAGAGCTGGTAGAATGGAGTGTATGGCTGGACAAGGTCTATACGTCGAGAGAATACGAAATGACAATAATTGGTCTTACTGGGAAACTAAGCGCTTACGATATTCTGAGGAGGTACGTTTCCGATTACCCGAGGAACTTCTACAACTACTTCAACAGCGAATACGATCGAGTGGTCAAAATGGCCATTGAGAAAACGGACATTGAAGAGAAGGCCTCTCTATTCAAGCAGGCACAGATAATCCTCACAGAAGATGCTGCGGCAGTTTACATAATGGATCCCAACTTCATCGTGGCGCTTGCTCCCGATCTATTCGGGTACAAGGTCTATCCACTGTACGTACAGGATATGTCAACTCTTTATTACCGTTAGCGAGGAGCGTCATCTGTGTATGTATATCTGAAGAAACTCTTTGCCATGATTCTGACGGTGCTTCTGGTTTCGCTCATAGCTTTTGTGGCCTTCGAGGTGATCCCGGGGAATCCCGCACTGTCAAGACTCGGCGTAGACGCTGAAGAATCGCAGTTCGAAGCTCTTTCGGCCGAATTGGGACTGGACGATCCTCTCAACGAGAGGCTTTCAAAGTGGTTTAAGGGTCTTCTGACGGGCGATCTCGGTACTTCTATGAGATACTCAGTTCCGGTGTCTGACCTGATTATAGACAGGATACCAGTAACTCTTTCGCTGACGCTTATGGCCATGATGTTCATTACTCTAATCGGAATTCCTCTTGGAATAGTCAGTGCGAAATACGGTCACAGAATTCCCGGCATTTTGATTTCTATGATCTCACAAATCGGAATGGCCATTCCATCTTTCTGGAGCGGGATAATCTTGATGTACATATTTGGAATCGTTCTCCGCTGGGTTTCGCCTGGAGGATACGTCCCGTGGAGCGAGGACCCCGCAGGAGCTTTCAAATCTTTGCTGCTCCCAGCAATCGCAATAGCCCTTCCGTCAATTGCCTCGATTATCAGGTATACGAGAAATTCCGTAATGGATCAGATGAAGAGCGACTATGTGCAACTTGCCCTGTCTAAGGGTTTGAACATAAACTCAGTGTTGTACAAGCATGTGCTGAAGAACTCTCTCATTCCGATCGTTACAGTCCTCGGTATGATAGCGGCAAACATTCTTGGAGGCTCGATAGTGATCGAACAGGTTTTCACGCTTCCAGGTCTTGGAAGACTGTTGATCAATGCGATCTCAACCCGTGACCTACCACTCGTCCAGGGGATGGTACTGTACATTGCGTTTATAATTGTGATCATCAACTTCCTGATCGACATTGTCTATACCGCAATCGACCCTCGAATCAGATTGGGCGCACGAGGATAGTATGGACAAGAGAAGCATAAATCTCAGAATTGGAATTGTATTGATATCTCTTCTGTTCTCAATGATGATTGTGAGTCTGTTTTACACCCCGTTTTCAGTAACGGAAATCAATAGGGAAGAGCGTTTTTCACCTCCGTCAGTCCGCCATCTTTTGGGTACGGACAATTTCGGAAGAGATGTTCTCAGCAGGATCATGAAAGCTTCTCAGACGGCCTTTTTTGTCGGTCTAGTTGCCGTTTCTATCGGAACTCTCTTTGGAGTAACGATCGGTGCCGTGTCAGGTTATTTCGGAGGAATTGTCGATGAGATAATCATGAGATTCATCGATGCGATGATGGCCTTCCCCAGCATTCTCCTTGCATTGATGTTTGTTTCAGTCTTTGGGGTGGGTCTGAGAAACACGATCGTAGCAATAGGTATCATGTCGATTCCTTCTTTTGCCAGGATCACAAGGAGCGGCTTCGTTCAGCATAAAGAACTGGATTACGTAAGAAGTGCGAAGGTAAAAGGAGTTTCAAACCTGCGTATTATGTTCAGACATATTTTGCCTAATGTGCTTTCCCCAATTGTAGTAGCGGCAACTATGGGCTTTTCGAATGCAGTTCTGGCCGAAGCGGCGCTCAGTTATCTTGGACTTGGAATTCAGCCGCCCAATCCCAGCTGGGGAAGAATGCTGAGTGAGTCTCAGGTCTTCATAGCCGTCAGCCCCTGGTACGCAATAGCACCAGGGATCTTTATTACGCTTCTCGTGCTGGGCTTCAATTTTCTCGGAGATGGAATTCGGGACATGAGAGAGAAGAGAAAATAGGTGAGACATATGCGAACTGAAAGAGAGCCTCTGCTAGATATCAAAGATCTCAAAATCGCCTTCGATTCTACTGAAGGAATGCTCTACGCAGTGAAAGGCATATCTCTGGAGGTGCTCGAGAAGGAGATAGTCGGGATCGTTGGAGAATCTGGATGCGGAAAGACAGTGACAGCTCTTTCAATAATGAGGTTGCTTCCAGGCAATTCGCACCTTACAGGGAGTCTCTTCTTCTCAGGAACCGATCTACTCTCTCTCAATGAGGAGAAAATCAGGCAAATACGTGGCAAGGATATCTCGATGATCTTTCAGGAGACACTTTCATCGCTCAATCCTCTACTGAAAGTCGGATGGCAAATTGACGAGAACCTTAAGATGCACACTTCTCTCGATAAGGAAGAGAGGTTATCAAGAGTTCTTGAGATCATGAAAGCTGTCGGTCTTCCCGATCCAGAAAGGACATACGGCAAGTACCCTCACGAACTGTCGGGAGGCATGAGGCAGAGAATAGCTATAGCCATAGCCATAGTCTGCAATCCAAAACTAATAATCGCAGATGAACCGACTACTTCTTTGGATGTAACAATACAGGCTCAGATACTGGAGCTGTTAAGAAAGATAAATCGTGAGAGAAACTCCTCAATGATTTTTATTTCGCATAATCTCGGAGTGGTTCGGGAGAACTGCTCTACAGTCTACGTTATGTATGCCGGGCATATCGTTGAGAAAGCACCTGTCAATAAGCTCTTCACTGATCCGGCCCATCCCTACACAATGGGCCTCATAAAAGCCATACCCAAGAGAGACTCAAAAGGCAAAGAGCTCTTTGACATTCGAGGCCGAGTGCCGTCAATAGCGGATTCAATTCCCGGTTGCCCGTTTGAGCCAAGATGTGACTACGCCGTCGAAAAATGCAAGAAAGAGTTCCCCGGCTTCAAAAAGATGGCCAGTGATCACGAAGCGAGATGCTTCCTTGCTGGAGAGATTTGATGAAGAGAGATATTCTGGAGATTCATAATCTTAGAAAACATTACAGGCTGAGAAGAACCCGACTGCTGAAGAAGCCGGGATCGATCAAGGCACTTAACGGAGTTTCCTTAAGTATCTCTAAAGGAGAATCTTTCGGACTTGTAGGTGAGTCGGGGTGTGGAAAATCAACTGCCGCCTATACAATCGTGGGGCTATTAAAACCGACCGAGGGAAGGATCCTCTTCAAAGGCGACGACGTTACTTCGCTGAAGAGAGATCAGAACCGGGAGTTCAGAAAGAAGGTTCAGCTAATCTTTCAAGACACTTCAGGGTCCCTGAATCCAAAAGGAACGGTCGAGTGGATACTGAGAGAGCCTTTGAGAGCAATGGGAATGCAGAAGGGAGAGATCAAAGAGCTGATTGTGGAGAGTATGAACCTTGTGGGACTTGACAAGGATCTCTTGGGAAGATTCCCTCACGAGCTTTCTGGAGGTCAAAGACAGCGTGTAGGGATCATGAATGCTTTGATTCTTAATCCAGAAGTCGTAATAGCAGATGAACCGGTTTCTTCTCTCGACGTCTCGATCCAGGCACAGACGCTTAACCTTATGAACGACCTTAAGGAGAGGCTTTCTCTGACCTATCTCTTCATTTCCCATGATTTAAACGTTGTTCATTACTTCTGCGACAGAATAGCCGTCATGTATCTTGGCGAAATCGTCGAGCTCGCCGAATCCGAAGAGCTATATAGATCGCCTCTTCACCCATATACTCAATCTCTCCTTTCGGCAGTTCCCGGTGAAACCGGTCATAAGCTCGAAAGAATAATACTTGAAGGCGATGCTCCCAGTCCCTTGAACCCACCAACCGGATGCTTCTTTCACCCCAGATGTTTCAGGAGAATGGCGATTTGTTCGAGTGTGAAGCCGCGGAAGACCGAGGTAACGAAAGATCATTTTGTAAGCTGTCACCTTTACTGAGCATTCCACTCTCCCGATACTGGAACCCGAGGCGGTTTTTGACCGGCATCGCTTTAAGGAGCATGAATCAACTCTTTCACCCGATCTTCTTGAGTAGATACATACTGAACACCTGACATAAAGACAGCTTGCCATTACAGCCAGTGAGACAAAAGCAACTCCAAACGAGATTGTGTCAGCAATTCTTCCGAAGATGGGGAAGAAAACTATCATTACCAAGCTGTACATCATACTTGCAAAGGATATTATCGTTGCCCTGTTCCTTGATGGAATCAGCTTATTTATGTAGTCGTTACCCGCTACAAACAGCATGGCTTCAATCATAGTTACAATCATGAAGAAAGGCAACTTGTTTGAACAGAGAGCCACTCCCCACATGGCCGCGACGGAAACTAGAGGCAGTATGATCAGGACTTTCTTCTCCTTCAGCAGATGAGACAGCCCCTGAACCTTCATGGCCAATAATCCGGCTAGAAACGACCCGGCCGCGAGGTAAGTGCCAATCTGAAACTCCGTGCGGCCAAGTCCTTTCCAGTAGTTCTGAATGTAAAAGAATATGCAGGCGCTGAATGCCAATATAGTCTGAACAAAAAAGATGAGAAATGCAACCTTTCTATCTCTAGCGATTATTGAGAAGCTATCGACAATCTGCTTCAAGAAGCCCCGAAAGGTTTTTGAGTTACGGCCCACCGATTCAAGGATTGGCGGTTCTGTGAACGAAAGAGAATAGACCGCCGAAAATGCGATGATCCCAGCGGAAACCCAAAATGCATAGTGATAATTGTACGTTCCCAGGAACCCGCCGATTAGAAGCGCGGAAACTGAAGACACTTGAAATATGGCTTCCTGTCTCCCAAGAACCGATATGAAATTGTCTTCTTTTTTCAGATATTTGAGAGAGTCATATACAAGAGCCTCTCCAGACCCCGATTCCAGATTATACGAAAGTGCAGCGAGTACCATGAAAATGGTGAAATGAAAGAAACTCCTCGCTCCGATCAACACCAGAATACTCGCAAGAGAGAGACACCTCCCGATAGTTCTGCTGAGCTTTCTTCCGAACAAGTCTGCTACAGACCCTGTAGGGACCTCCATCGTCAAAGAGGTCACGTGGAATATTCAAGGAAACCGATCTGCGTCAAACTCATTCCCCTGGAGGCCATGTAGATCATCCAGAGACCGTTAGACAGTCTCATGTTCATAAGG
Organism: Mesotoga infera; assembly: GCA_011045915.1. Taxonomy (NCBI): domain Bacteria; kingdom Thermotogati; phylum Thermotogota; class Thermotogae; order Kosmotogales; family Kosmotogaceae; genus Mesotoga; species Mesotoga infera. The sequence goes on along the minus strand of DSBT01000315.1, from coordinate 6,577 downwards.
AAGGAAAATAGATAGTTTTTCTTTATGTTGCTTTTCATGCGCTCAACCATATTGTTCATACACGATTTCTCCCAAAAGAAAGAGGCCGTGACACCCGTCACGGCCTCTTGATTCACAGCTAAGATTTCAGAGCAATCCAGGCTCGACGAGATAGCATTCACCCACGGAACCTGAAAATCCGCCCAAAATAGCTCTTCTATAGGCCTGAATATCTTCCAGCATATGGGTTCGCTCCTTCTCCTGGATTGAGTTAGGAATATTATATATCAAATATGCTCATAAAAGAAATCCCCATCGGTGCCGCGCTCTCAGCCTTCCTCCTCAGAATTGTGAAGGAGAGTATTTGCGCTTCTCCTCAATTTCGACTCGTCATAGGAATCCGCAAGAATCTCTTTTGTGCGTGAAAATGAGTCTATATCAATCTTCTCTGAATACTCGAAGCTCTTCAATATACCTTCTTCAATGGTGAGAATCTTTTCACCATGTTCTGCAATGAACTGCCTGTCGTGACTAATGAAGAAAAACCCTCCCGAGAAGTCGTTGAGAAGTCTGTCAAGCACTTCGAGAGATTCAATATCCAGGTGATTGGTTGGCTCGTCCATAAAGATGAACTCAACCTTTGAAAGAAGAGATTTCAGTAAGGCAAGTCTCATCAACTCTCCATAGCTCAGCGTTTTTATCTCCGAAAAAGCCTTCTCTCCCTTTAGACCGATATTGGCAAGGTGACTTCTTACGGCGGGCTCTTCCAGTTCAAGATCGGCGATTTCTTCATAGGGAGTCGTATTTTCGAAGAGTTCTGCGACATTCTGTGGAATATACATCCAGTTCACACTCTCGTTTCTGTAAATCCTGCCACCCGACGGTTCCAGAATCCCTACAAGACACTTCATAAGAGTTGTTTTCCCCGAACCATTCGGGCCCATGAGACCTACTCTGTCTGAGGTATCTATGTCAACAGAGGCCTCCCTTATAACTTCATTTTCTTCGTAAGAGAACGATAGGCTATCCACCATGACCATTTTTCTGTTCGGAACTCCATATTTGGGAATTCTTACAGTAACTGGCTTCTCCACAAAGGGTTTTTCGCACTCCAGTTCACCGATCAGTCTTTCGGTCCTTTTCTGTACAGCCAGCGCACGTCTGGCTAGTTTGGCCGCCATATGTCCTTCATGGCCTTTATCGCTTGCGGATCTCTTTGAAGCCTCTCTTGAATCTGACCAGCTCTTCCTTCTGGTCGCATCGAGTTCCAGTTGACGTATCTTCTTACTTATCTCTTCGCTTTTCTTTTGTCTTGAGAGGAAATCGCTTTCCAAATGTGCCAGCATCTCAGAATATCCGCCTCGAGCTCCTATTGCCTCTCCCCTTTTAAGATAGATCGTCTTGTGAGCGACTCTGTCGATGAATCTCCTGTCGTGGCTTACTACGATAACTCCAACACCCCTTTCGCTTAGTGAGGTTATGATCTCCTCAAGCCTCAAGGTCATTTCTATGTCGAGATGGTTTGTAGGCTCGTCAAGCAAGAAAAGACTCGAACCGGAAAGAACTCCCCTGACGAGTGAGAGAATTCTCTTCTGCCCATGTGAAAGATTCATATACGGGAAATCCAGGCTGTCAACATTGACACCAAACTCATTTAGAGATGAAGAAATCTTCGTTTCAAACTCGAATCCCCCAACATTATGAAATTCATTTATTAGTTCCGCATAGGTCATAGGATCATCTAGAGAGCTGCCCAGTCTATCATGGATATCGAAGAGCTCCTTTCTCGCCCCCAGTAGATACTCCTTCACTGTCCCATGAAAGTCGGCAATCTCCTGGTTGACAAGAAGCGGGTCGATACCTTGCTCTATAGTTATCTTCCCTTCCGAGGGAGTGATTTCACCTTTGATGGATTTCAGGAGAGTCGACTTGCCGGCACCGTTTGCCCCGGTGACAGCCAAAATCTCTCCTGCAGCGAGATCGAGACTGACTTTCTTAAGAACGTCTACGCTTCCAAAGGAAATTGAAAGATTGTGTATTTGAAGCAAATTGATCACCTCCAGTAAGGCTTAAAGCTCAAAGTTATTTGAATTGAACGGCTAAATAGGATTGCGGTCTTTCGATGTTTTTTGAGGAAGTATTCAGTTTTGTAGATTAAAGAAGTCTTTTCTTCATTTCAGCACCTGCTGGTTTGTGATCACTTACTTATAGCATATCGAGGCTAGTCAAGTCAATTAGCCGTAAATCTGTCAGTTAAATAATGATTCTAAGAATATTCTTGCCGTTTTCGTAAGAGTATTCTATCCCTCTAGAAAACCTTCTAATGAGGTAAACACCCATTCCACCGCTCTGGAGAAGCTCGATATCCTCGAGGTCTGGCTCATCAACCTCAAGTGGATTGAACTCTTTGGAAGTGTCTTCGATAGTAATAGTCACTCTGCCTTCTCCAATAGTTAGGTCAACAGATATGAGGTCTTCTTCGCCAAGTTCCCCATGCTTCACGATATTCGAGCAAGCCTCGATCACTATGAGCCCTGCTCTGAAACCGGTTTCGTTGCCTATGCTCTTTCTGACTATATCGGATAGCTTCGCAGAGAAAGCATCTATTTTGCTCAAATTGGGCTCGACCATGAAGCGGTAGTTCTTCTCACCCATTGTTCAGCACGCATTCTTGACAGCTTCTTCAACGCTGCAATCTTTGACGATAAAAAGCCTGTCAAGCCTCAGTGTGTTAAGCAGTTTCTTTATCTCCTCGGAGAGATTCACCAGAACCAGATCATTACCCTGCCCGGCGATAGTCTTGTAAATACTTATGAGAGCGGCAATGCCCATCGAATCAATAAATTCGATATTAGTCCCATCAAGAATTACTCTCGAACAGCTCTTCAGATCTACTGTATCCTGCCACTTTCTGAAATTTGAAGACGTTTCCCCCGTAATTCTCGCCCTCTTCACGAGAGAAATCACGCCGATATTATCTTTCGCCAACCTGAACTCAAACATCTTTCACTCAACTCCTCATTTTATAGATTTCTATTTGTAAGGGGGCAAAACTAGAATTCTATAAGCAGCGCCGTAATATCGTCTTCGGCAAGCACATTGCCTTTAAAATTCTCATATGCATCTTTCAAACGCCCAGAGGCTCTCTTGATATCGATTTTCGAACAGCTTCCCAAGAGATCTATCAATCTATCCTCACCGAACATTTCGCCGTTTTCATTCGCCACTTCTATCAGTCCGTCAGTGTATAGCAAGAGCCGATCCCCACTAAGAAAAGGGATTTTTGCAACGTCTCCCCGAATCATATTTATACCAACCAGGCCCTCTCTCTCTCTGTCAAGTAATTCGACAGACCCATTTCTTTGCATCAATGGCGATGGGTGTCCTGCATTTGAAAGAAGAGCAAAGCCTTCCGCAAGATCCACGACCAATGAAACGATTGTGAAGAAAAGGTTGAATCTCTCGAATACAAAGCTCTTGTCGAGCTCCTTCATGAAAACGCCCAGGTCGAAATCCCTATCTCCCATACTGGTTCTGAAATCCTCAATGAACCTGTGAACCATTACAGAAAGCATTGCGGCATTCACTCCGTGGCCCGACATATCTGCGAGATATACAAAGAAACGATTGTCGCTCAATTTGAAAACATCGAATATGTCCCCACCAACTCTATAAGAAGGTTCATAGATCCATTCAACGGCCAGGCCCTGTGGATTGCTTTGGGGAACTAACGCGTTCTGTATCTTTCCCGCTGCCAAAACGTCGCTTTCAAGATTGTCCACTGCAATCCTCAACGACTTTATGAGATCATGAAGCTTCAGTTGGGTATTCACTCTGAGAATTACCTCTTCTGGAAGAAAGGGCTTCGAGATGAAATCAACTGCGCCAGAACTAAGCGCGGTGAGTTTGCTTTCCCGGTCGGCAGATCCCGTAAGGACAATAACGGGAATAGCTTCAAGTTCTGGATCTTGCTTCAACTCTGTGAGAATATCCAGTCCGTTGTAGTCAGGCAACATGAGATCCAACAAGATCATATCTGGCTTTCCCCTGGACAGCGAGGAGAACGCCGACTCACCATCTGCACTTTCTACCACTTCATGTTCATCTCTCGCGAGTATCGATTTCAGGAGAACCCTTACCGACAGATCATCATCAACCACCAGTATTCTGCTCATCTAATCACTTCCTATTCGAAGTACCTCAAAGCTTCTGCCGGCACGATTTTCGAGGCCGAATAGCTGGGGATAATCGTTGAAACAAGTGAAGCTATATAGAAGATCAGCGTCATTGCAATTAGCTGATCCCAGGGAATATAGAGCTTCATGCCCTCCATCAAAGGAGAGGCGTAGATCTCCAGACTCGTTAGAGTTCCTGTTACTATCCCAAGAACAATACCAATGATCGCAATGAAAGACGTTTCGAGAAGGAAAGAAGAGAATACCATCTTCTTGGTGAAGCCTATTGCCTTAAGCATACCAATAATCCGCTTCCTTTCGTGCAGAGCCTTGAACATGATGATCGCAATTCCAACAATGCCCACCAGCATCCCGAAGTACAGGAAGGATCTTAGAATACTGATGGTACCCTGCAGCATGGTAGAAGTAAGGTTTATTATATCGTCTACATAGAGCATGAAGAGGCTGCCAGATGCGATCTTGTCTTGCAGGGCATCGAAGTTTCCTTTCTTTTCACCCTCGGTAGCTCCTGCAAGATTGAAGAGATACTGCCTCTCAGCGACATTCCCGGATAACTCAGTCGGAACGTTTCCTCTATATACAAGCAGACCATTCAAAAAAGATATGGTGTTCTCCGGGATCGTTGCAATTACTTTGAGATAGACGGGTTTAGAATCAATCATCTCAGAGGTGACATTTCTCCGCATTAAACCGCTTACGCCATGTCTGCTATCTCCTTGATCTATCACTCCTCTAAGTTCCAGAACATCCCCGGGTCTGACATCAGGCAGAACACTGTTCGATACGACAACTGTATCTGGATTGTCCCTGAGGTACTTCCAGAGATCATTCGGACTTGATGTACCTAGCTTTCCATCGTAATCAATTTCGACCAGCCTGTTGTTGTCAATAAAACTGTCATCGACCGAATAGATCTGCTCAAGACCGTACCGATCATCCTTTCTTACTGCTACATTCACCGCTGCAACAGTAGAAATCTCTCTTACTTCTGACTGGGACTGCAATTCACTGAAGGAAACGCTTCCATTCCCCGTGAAGGAGAAGGCTCCAACATCGAAACCGGAAAAGACCGCATCTCGACTCTTGACAAGCATCTGCTCCATAGAGTAGGGAATTATCGAAATCAGAGTGATGACAAAAATCACTACAGCAAACATAGCAATGGTTAGCCCCGTTCTCATTCGGTTTCTGGCAGAAAAAGCAACAGATATCTTGAATACGGGAGCCGCAGCTTTTGCTTTCTGGAATAGCTTATTCAAAAGGAATTCGAAGGTCTTCAAATTATATACAATCAGGAAAAGTCCGGCAAAAAGAATGGCGGCGCCTTTCGCTACCGTGAGATAAATAGATGAACCGGTGTTGGAAGCAATTAAAGAAAAGGAATTGCTAAGCATTGTAAATACAATCACTGCAATCGAGAACAAGGACTCTATCAACCTCTTGTTCTTCATTGGAACTGCAACTGGAATTAGCAGACCCGCGAGCACCACGCCGGTGAAGAACCCGGCCGCATTTCCAAGTGAGTAACCGCTGTAAGCCATGATAATCGAAAACAGAACACCCACAGCAGCAAGAATATTCAAGAGAAGCCTCTTACGGTCGTCCAGCTCTTCAGGGATGTTCCGTACGGCAGTAACAATGTTCGTTCGGGATATCTTTCTGCCTGTGTACACTATAATCACCATTGGAATTATCAGTCCCAAAAGGAAACCATAGGCGATAGAATCTAAGCGCACGAAGAAGACAAACGAACTTTGCATTGAGCTGAAAGCCATATTTGCTCCCTCAAAGGGAATGAGTGAGGCAACGTCCTCGAAGAGGTTTACAAAACTCCCCAGGATAAACCTCGCGATTGCCAGGCCGCCTAGGACTCCGATTGCCGAAGAGAAAATTGAGTAGAAAAAGCCTTCGTACAGAATCGTTTTCGAAACCTTCCTTCTTGAATAGCCTATCGCCCTGAGAGTACCTAGTTCAGTTCTCCTCTCCTGAGCAAGCATCAAGTATATATTTGTGAGAAGCAGTGCCCCCGCAAAGATAGCAAATACGCTCAACATGAGGAACAACAAACCGATATTGCCCTGGTCAACCATACTGATGGAGTCTCTTTTGACCTCTCTTACCACGAATTCCTCGCCGGCTATCTCTCTTATGCTTTTCACCACTTCATCAGTGAGTTTCTCACCTTTCAAGAAGTCGCCGCGGTTTGAGACAAGAAGTGCATTGTAATAGTCATCAACGCCGATCTTCAAAACCTCTCTGGCAGATTCGACGTCCATCAGCATAGTAAATGCATTTGGCCCCTGGTTTTCTATCTGGTAGTGAAGAACGCCATTACCTTCGACAATTCCCGCGATTCTCACTTCAGGAAGAGGTATCCAGAAGAGCAGCCTCTGTCCGGGATC
>DSBT01000314.1 GCA_011045915.1 Mesotoga infera | reverse complement strand
TTTGCGGGATTCACGGAGATCAAAAACGGTGATCTGGATGATATCAAGAGAATGATTCACGACTACTTTTTGGATAAGGAAATACCAGTCTGGATTGGCTTACCAAGTTATCATGGTGACTTTCCTAAAGTCGTTCTTCCAGTGGGCCGCTGGGTAGAGATTGACATGGAAAAGGGAACAATAGAGATAGTTCCGGTTCCCGAGGCGAAGATAAAATAGAGAAAAGAGCGCCAGGCGCTCTTTTCTTTTATACAGTGGGATCTACATCTGTTCAGTCATTGAAATAATTTCGTGCCGCGTGATAAATCGCTATTGCTCCATCGGCAGCCGCGGTTACGATCTGCCGAACTTCCTTCTCTCTGACATCTCCTATTGCATAGACGCCTTTCGTCCTTGTCTCCATAAAATCATCGGCTCTTATGTATCCAAACTCATTCATCTCGAGCTTTCCCTTCAAGAACGAAGTGTTCGGAATCAACCCTATGAACACGAAGATTCCATCCACCCCCAAAGAAGTTATCTCGCCGCTGTCGACATTCCTTATGTTTACCTTCCTGACTTGTGAATCACCTTCCACAGAATCCACAACAGAGCTGTAAATGTACTCGACTTTCCCAGTTTCGTTGAGTTTCGTCTGCAGAAGTTTGTCGGCGGTTAGCTTTGGAAGATTTTGAATCACTGTTATTTTACTCACCATCTTACTCAAATAGAGCGACTCGTCAAGAGCGCTGTTCCCGCCGCCTATGACCGCAATGTGCTTATCGGAGAAGAAATGGCCGTCACAAGTGGCGCAGTAGCTGATCCCTCTGCCCTTGAACTCCTCTTCGCCTTTCACACTGAGCTTCCTTGGATTCGATCCTGTGGCCACTATTATTACTCTGGACTTTATTCTCTTTCCGTTGTCAAGCACCACTGCTTTCTCCAGTCCGTTGGTTTCGATGTCCACAACCTCCGCATACGTAAAGGGAACATCAAAGGCTCTTGCGTGATCTGCCATCTTCTCGCTCAGTTCCATTCCGCTGATGCTTGTGAACCCCGTCCAATTCTCAACAGACTGGGTGTTGTTAATCTGACCGCCATCTAGAGCTTTCTCAACGATTATTGGTTTGAGACCAGCCTGGACAGCGTATATTCCCGCTGTAATTCCACCTGGACCGCCTCCAATAATCGCGACATCGTAATATTCTTTAAGATCTGATTTCTTCGCGCTCCCAAGTTCGAAAAACGACATTTCACGCCTCCTCAAACGGCCTTCATTACTTGATCAACAAACTGTCCTTCTGGATAAGCTCCGACAAAGGTCACCTTGTCATTTATAACGATCTGCGGAACGGATGAGACACCGTACTTCTTTGACAGTTCCTGGAACTCGTTTGCCTCGACCATGTAGGCCGTCACGTTTTTGTTGACCATCGCGATATTATGCGCTGTAAGAACTGCCTTCGGACAGTAAGGGCATGTAGTTGTTACAAAGACCTTTATATCTACTGGAGAATCTATCGTCTCAATCCTCTTTATAGACTCTGCAGACAGCTCGGAAATCGCTCCCTTGGAAAATGAGACGATGTTCTGCAAGAGCGAGCCAAATTCGTGCCCCGCAGGTATTCCCAAGAACCTTACGCCCTTGTCGTCTCCGTCGGGAGTGAGAAGAATTGTGCTGGGAGCCAATTCAACACTGTATTTGCCTGCCATTTCGGAATCCAGCTCATGAACCTCATAGCTGATCTTTGTTTCGAGTTCCGAGAGCTCCTTCAGCATTTGCTCGGCAGTCGAACAGTAATCGCAGTTTTTTTCACTCTTGAAGAGCAAAGCTTTCACAGAACCTTCCATGTTGCTGAAAATCTCCTTCACTTGCTTTGTTATATTATCAGGCAATAACTTGGCCATGACTATCCCTCCTTAGAAATAAATAACTTATACCCTATTGGGGTATCATAACACCTGTATATTACTCTTCCTTTGACAACTTGTTTACAGAATTGTCCCCGAACCATCTGCTGATTCCCACAACCATGCAAATGACCATGAAGAGAAGCATAATCCGCAACCATTCACCTGGATAGAAGTACCTGAAATGAACAGACATAAGTCTTATTGCAGTAACGATAGCTGAAAAGGTGAAGACGCAGTCGACCAGCTTCCATTTTCCCTGCAAGATGAGATAGTTCTTGAAGAATTCCTGTCGAGTATATCCCATCGAAAGAAAAAGCATCCTGAAAGTGTCATCATATCTGGAAGTATGTTTTCCCAGTGATCCATACACATAAAGATACGCAATGAAGAAGAGAGCAACGTTCATGAGTCTGTCGTGGCGCGCAAAGACAATGTTGGCCAAGAATATTACGCCGCTGGCAAAAGCAACATTCATGAATAGCAGAAAGAAAGTCGGCTTCCTTATTTGACGCTGAAATGCAAAAACCGAGGCCACCGATAAGACGGTGGCCAACAGAGTAAGAATAATAACGCTAAAAAAGACGTGAAGAGTCTCACTAATCAGCAATCAGATCACTTCTTGCTGTCCTTCTCACTTACACTTGAACTCTCTTTTCCATCCTTGAAGATTTCCGCCATGGAACCTAATGAACTGAGCATCGCACTGCTCTCGTATGGTAAGAAGACCTTATTTGCCTTGCCGTCGGCAATCTGCTTCAATGCGTCAAGATACCTGATAGCAATTAAGTCTTTTGTGGGATCTCCCTCATGAATTGCCTTGAAGACATTGATCGTTGCATTTGCCTGACCTTCGGCCTCCGCTATCAGTTTGAACTTATTGGCCTCCGCCACTCTCTTTATCGATTCGCTCTGGCCCTCGGCCTGAAGAATCGCCGACATCTTGTCGCCTTCGGCCTTGGTTATCTCTGACTGTTTGTAACCCTCTGCTTCAAGAATGACGGCCCTCTTGGTTCTTTCGGCCTTCATCTGCTTGGACATTGCATCCATAATATCTTGAGGTGGGTCGATCTTCTTGATCTCGACTCTGGTAACCTTGACACCCCATTTGTCCGTAGCCTCGTCCAGGACTTCTCTGAGAGTGACGTTGATCCTTTCTCTGGAAGTGAGCGTCTGGTCAAGTTCCATTTCTCCGATTACATTTCTGAGGTTTGTCTGAGCGAGTTTGATTGCGGCGATTTCGAAGTTTGAGACGTTATAGACAACTCTAAACGCATCGGTTATCTGATAGTAGATAATCGCGTCGACAGTTACCACGACATTGTCCTTGGTAATGACCTCCTGAGGAGGCACATCTATTACGGTCTCTCTCAGGTCTACCTTGACCATTCTTTCGATAAAGGGAATAATAAACTGAAGACCGGGCTGAGCGTCTCTTCTGTACTTTCCAAGTCTCTCTACAAGTCCCTTTTCGAAAGGACGAATGATCTTTATTCCTGAAGCTGCAATAATGAAGATTACTGCTGCAAGTATCAACCAAAAAACCATTGTTAATCCCCCTTTCTATTGTTATTTACTTTCGTCGGCTATTCTCTCGACGTAAATCAGAGTGCCTTCAAGTCTCATCACCCTGACCAAAGAGTCAACCGGTATTGTTTCGCCATTTAACGAGGCCGCTCTCCAGTCCTCTCCGTCTATCCTGACTAATCCCTTTTCCAGCTGTGGATTTATCTCCACGGTCACGCGTCCTCTTGAACCTACAAGACCGTCAATGTACATCTTTTTTGGCGAATCGCCTTTGGAAAGCTTTCTGGCAATTGGTCTTGTGAGAAGCACAAGCAGGGTGCTGCTCAGTGCAAATACAAGTACCTGCCAGCCAAGGCTAAAAGAGAACATCGCCGCAAGACCTGCGAGAAAGGAACCGATCGAAAACCACAGAAAGAAGAACGTAGGAGTAATTATCTCTGCCACGAGTAAGACAACACCAAAAATCATCCAGCCTATGTAACCCATTCTTTACCTCCTCCCGGAGTACACAGAACAGCCTTACAATTCGAAAACATGTTCCGGGTGAACAAGAAAAACTTCAGTTCCCGTATCTTCCAGCTCCTTCTTGATTATATTATGCCATTTTTTTATCTTCGAAGTGTATCTTCCCGATATATGATACAATATCAATCTCTTTATCCCGGTGCTCTGCCTCACTGTATAGATGACTTCGTCTATACTTGAATGGTTTTGATTTCTTCTGTCTTTTCCGACGAGAAAGGTACATTCATGAAGGAGAGTCTCTGAATTGCTAATCGCTTCTGGGGGGAGAGCAAACGTGTCGCCGCTAATAGTCACGATTTTTTGAAGATAGGTGTCCGTAATCGCTTCTCTGCCTTTCGCCTTGACCACAGTGGCGATTTCCTTTGAAGAGAGACCGCCGTAGATCTCTTTCAACTTCCTTCTTTCTTCATAGATGTGATAACCGTAACTGATTTCGCCAATCGTGTGCTTCACTTTGAAGGGAGTGACATGCCTTCTGAAACTGCCCGCCGTTCTTAGATATACTTCGTCCCCAACGCTCAGTGGATTCAGTATCATGTTGTATCTCAGTCTGGGATTCATTTCAATAATGAAATCCAAATAGGCTTCTATGGCTCGATTTCCCGAAGGAAAATTGATTCTCAACTGCTTATTACGGTCACCCATGGCTGTATTTCTTGTATTTATAAGACCCCAGAGACCCGAGATATGATCGACGTGCCCGTGAGTAAGAAAGATGTCCTTTATTGCATATACACTGTTTCCAAGAACAGTGGATATGCCCTCTCCTACATCGAAGAGGACCCTTTCGGGTCTATATAGAATCCATGTAGAGTAGAGCGCCTTCGAGAATATCTGAAACTCCAAATTATTATTCCTCCAGGCCTTCCACTTTCAGAGCGATCTTTCCCTTCACATTGCCTGGAAGTTTGACATCCACTTTGTATTCGCCAGTTTGTTTGATATGATCCTCCAGATCGATTTCTCTCTTGTCAATATCAACGTTTATCACGGACTTTATATGGCTGGAAATATCTCCCGAGGTTACGGCTCCAAATAGCTTGCCACTCACGCCTGACTTTGCCTTTATTGTGAAGTGATGCTTTTGAAGCTCATGAAGCAACTCCTCGCTCGCTTTCCTTATCCTTTCTTCCTTTTCTTCCCTCTGTTTCTGCGTCTGCCTAAGTTTCGCCATCTCTTTGGCATTGGCTTCAACCGCAAAACCCTTAGGAATCAGGAAGTTTCTACCGTAGCCGTCCGACACATTCTTCACTTCACCGGCTTTTCCAACGTTACTTAAGTCCTTAAGAAGAATTACCTTCATAGAAAACCTCCTTTAAAAAAAGGGAGGCTCTTCGCCTCCCGAATTGATTATCACTCTTTAGTATAAGGAAGCAGAGCCATGAATCTCGCCCTCTGAATCGCTTCCTTCACCATCCTCTGGTGTTTCGCGCAGTTTCCCGTAATTCGTTTTGGAATTATCTTACCCTTCTCTGTCACATAATCACGGAGCAAAGAAATATTCTTATAATCAATGTATGTCGTCTTTGTACCGCAGAGTCTACACTTTCTTCTGCTTCTTCCTCTTCTTCTGTTGTCTCTTACCATAATCTTCCTCCTACACTAAAATGGGATATCATCGCTCCCGGAGTCTTCTGTCTCACTTCCAAAGAAAGTAATGTCATCGTTTCCCGTGGCTTCAATCACACCGGTATCCTGCGATGGTCTGTCAAAACCTCCGGAAGACTGTTGGGCCTGGGCTTTGGTTTCCATGAACCGAATATTGGAAGCCGCGACTTCCGCGTTCGATCTTGGTTCCCCATCCTGGGTCTTCCACTTGTTGATTCTCAAAGAACCCTCAACAAGTATCAGTCTGCCTTTGGTTATATAGTTTCCGACAAACTCAGCCGTCTTGCCAAAAGTCACAATCCTTATGAAATCAGTGTTGTCATTGTTAGACGATGGAACATTCCTATCTACCGCAAGAGTGAACGTCGTTATCTGGGTACCGCTTGCAGCAAACTTGATCTCAGGATCGCGAGTCAGCCTACCTATCAGGACAACATGATTGTAGCTAATAGACATTTCTTACTCCTCCGTCTGCTTTACTTCTTCAACCGCCTCGGTTTCCACGCCGGGCGTTTCATCAGAGCTATCTTCTACAATGGGCTCGGCCGCTACTCCTACGTTCTCCGCTGCTTCAACAGTCTCTGGTTCTACTACCGTTTCAGCCGGTTTCAGCGAGGCCTTCTTTTCCGCCTTCTCAAGGTCCTCTCTCCTGAAGGTCTGCCACCTGAAAACATCGGGTGTAATACCGTAGAATCTCTCAAGAATGTCTACCGTTTCGGGTTCGGCCCTGAACTGAATTACTGTGTAGTCACCTTCACTGAAGCCCTTTGCAACTCTGTAAGCGAGCTTTCTAATACCCCATCTGTCGAACTTTTCGATGGTTCCTCCGACACGTTCAACAATGTAGTCTCTTACCCTTTCAGCCATAGCATTACGCTCTTCTTCGTCTAGCTTTGGCGAGACTATGAACATCGTTTCGTAAATCCTTTTCATTAACTTCCTCCTCCCTTGGACTGTGGCTTTGCCTTATGTGGCAAAGCGGGATTTCAACGCATAGAATTATAACACAATGCCAGAATTCTTCAAGAGCGGCCATCTGAATAATGCTTTCTCAAAAAGAAATGCAGAACACTGTTACCATTTTCACAACCGAAATCAAAAATATCTCCTATAATGTAAACTGAAATAAGCTATATGATCTGATCGATATGAAAAGGAGGTGCAGCATGAAAACCGCAATCATCTATGCAACGAGGAGCGGGACAGCCGAAAAATGCTCAGAAAAACTCTCTGAAATGCTCTCCGGCGAAAGTGCCGTCATCGACATCAAGAAAGTCCCTTCGCCAGACCTGTCTGGATATGATGCAGTCATCGTTGGAGCTTCCATCAGAATCGGCAAAGTGCAGAAAGAGATTTCCGAATTCGTACAGAAAAACCTTGAAACGCTTAAGGAGAAGCGCCTGGGCATCTTTCTCTGCATGGGTGCTGGAGAAGAAAGTTTCAGCGAATACTTGTCTCAAAACTTCCCACAGGAATTTCTCGACAGGTGCAAAGCCAGAGGTTTCTTTGGAGGTGAGTTCAATCTCGAGAGATTGGGATTCCTTTCGAAAATGATGTTGAAAGCCGCCTCAAAGGGTAAGCCACAGCCCCATATTATCCCGGGCAATATTGATAGATTTGTCAATGACTTTGAGAATTAGTCGGCCCATCTGTTTTCGGAAACACCCAGTAAGGACCACATTTCAGGAGGAAAGAGGATGAGGAGAAGTATCCTTATAAAAGTACTTGTCGCAATTGGAATTGCCGTAGCGGTCCTGTTAATAATTATGTTTGTATTTGTTGTTCCAAAACTGGAAGCCGAACTGAAGGAACTGGACACACTCGAATTCGCACCGCTCAATCTAGCTGATTTGGATGACGGCTTCTACGAGGGCAGCTTCGGAGCTGGAATTGTGAGTGCAACTGTAAGAGTCGCTGTATCTGGGCACGAGATTAAATCAATTGAGATCGTTAAGCACAATCATGGCAGAGGGAAACCCGCGGAAGAGATCACCCTATCGGTTATCGAGAACCAGTCTGTAGAGGTCGATGTAGTTTCCGGGGCGACCTACAGCAGCAAGGTAATTCTAAAAGCCATCGAAAATGCCTTAAACAGATAGGAGAGATCGTAGTGGATCTACTTTTCTTCTTTCAGGCTGAATCCTTCCATAAAAGTTTTCTGGAACAATAACAGCATAATCAAGGGAGGAACCATGGCGATTATGGCTCCCGCCATTATTATATTCCACTCCGCTGCCTGAGCCTCACTGGCCAGCAGCATCTTTATTCCTATCTGAACCACCCTCATATTGTTGCTGTTGGTAACAATCATAGGCCACAGATACTCGTTCCACATATATGTGAATTCAATAAGAAAAAGGGCTCCGACATTGGTCTTCGAAAGAGGTATGAGAACACTGAACAGGAACCTCATCGGTCCCGCTCCGTCGATCCTCGCCGCATCTGAAAGAGAAGAGGGAACGGTCATGAACAACTGCCTGAAGAGAAGCGTGCCTGTTGCGCTGGCGAAAAAAGGAATTGTAAGCGCCCGATAAGTGTTGACCCAGCCGAATGTCCTCATCAGCTCATAAGTGGGCACGATTCTGATCGGGAGCGGCAGCATGTGAGTTATCAGTATAACTGCAAAAAAGAAGTACTTCCCTTTGAAATTGCCGAAATAGGTAAAAGCAAAGGCAGCGAGCATCGAAAGAAATATCTTTGCAAGCGCCACGGTAATCGAAATGAATGCACTGTTGAAGATCAATCTTCCCATATTGACGGTCTTCCATGCCGTCGCGAAGTTATCGAATGCGTGAATGCTTGGGATGAACTTAGGAGGGAATGAGTAGGCTTCCTTCTCGTCGAATGTACTCATAGTAAACGCATAGTAAATCGGAAACATTAGTACTACGAGCGCTATTGTTAGAAAGAGATAGCTCAGAAAAATCGATGATTTTCTCTGCTTCATCTAGTTCACCCCACCGTCATCCATAGAAAACCTTTTGCTCGGCAAATCTGAACTGAAGAACCGTCAAGATGGCTACAAAAACGAAAAGTACTATTGATTGAGCTGATGCGAAGCCGGTATCAAGGTTTATGAATCCGTCTCTGTACAACTTGTAGACAAGGACTTGAGTTGCATCTCCCGGGCCGCCCTTCGTCATTATGTCGATCAGTCCGAAGACCTGAAAGAAGGCGTACAGCGTGTTCATAATCAGCAGAAAGAAAGTGGTCGGCGACAACAACGGAATAGTGATCTTGAAGAATCTGCGAAGGCTCGACGCGCCATCTATAGCAGAAGCCTCCATCAATTCTTGAGGAATCGTTTGGAGTCCTGATAGGAAGAAGATAATATTGTAACCGAGCATTTTCCACGAAGCTGCAATGATTACCGCAACGAGGGCAACCTTTCCATCCATCATCCAGTTAACGTTAGCTCCGAAGATCGCCTTCAGCAAAAACGTGATCGGCCCACTCGAAGGGCTGAACATCAGTGCCCAGATCGTACCTGCAACGGCCGGTGAAATTGCATAAGTCCAGATGAAAAGAGTTCTATAAACTTGCAGCCCCTTCAGCTTCTGATTGAGAAGTACCGAAAGCAGCATTCCCAGAGTCAGACCGATCAGTACGACGAAAACTGCAAAAACAAGCGTGATTACAAGGCTGTCAATGTAGTCGGAAGATTTGAAGAGCTTGGAGAAATTATACCAGCCCACGAATATCAGCCTGTCACCAAAAGGAGAGACCCTGAAGAAACTCAAATACAGCGACTGAATAGTTGGAACAATCAAAAAGATGATGACCACGACCACCGAAGGTAGAAGTAGCAAGTAGGGTAAGAACCTGTTTGGAAAACGACTATGCATGCTTTATCACCGTCCGGAAAATACTAAAGATCCCCTGACATTTCTGTCAGGGGATCCAGAAGAAAATTACTTGCCGTAGATCGATGTGTATTCTTCAAGAATAGTGTTCGTCTTTTCTGCCGCATTGTCGAGAATTCTCTTCGCTTCTGCTTCGAAATCCGTTCCGGTGTACTGTATAGCGTTTTCAATAGCCCCATCGACAACATCCCTTATAGCGACGAAATTACCGAGTCTCACTCCCTGGGCCTCAGGAATTCTCGTTCCCGAAAGAATCTGAAGGAAGGCCGTCAGGTGATTTGGATTCTCGGCAAACCAACCTTCGTCCATGAGCTTCTTGACTGCACTATTGGTGGTAGGGAAGTAGCCCGTCGACTTGTGCCACTCGGCAGTAACTTCAGTCTTCATAAGGTACTGGAAGAATTTCCAGATCGCCTCATATTCTTCGTCGGTGTGGCCTTTCATTACCCACAGAGTTGCTCCTCCAATGACAGAGTTCCCCTTCGGATACCCGGGTATGACCGGCAGGAAAGTTGTTCCCATTTCGAAATCGGCTTTTGACTCTATAGAACTTACCGATGATGTCGACTGAATCAACATGGCAACCTGCTTGGTCAGGAAGGCCTGGTTGGCATCGTACTCCCTGCCGCCATACATGAAGACTTTCGCCTGAGCCCACTTTATCCATTCCGCAAGAACCTTGACACCAAAAGCGTCGTTGAAATAAACCTCTGTCGCCTTGCCGACTCTACCGTTTTCATTGTTCGCGTAGAACTGGCCATGAACCGAATGTGTCTGCTCAAAGACCCACGCAGGCCAGCCAAAGGAAATTCCCCCCTGTGCGGCTCCCGATTCTACGATTATCCTTCCCATGTCGTATAGTTCATCAAAAGTCGAAGGAGGCTTGTTGGGATCAAGTCCGGCTGCTCTGAAAATATCTTTGTTGTAATAGAGAATGGCGCTTGAAGAGTTAAATGGCATTGAATAGAGCTGGTCGCCTACTGTGTAATAATCGAGAATAGGGCCAATCACGTCTCCCCAATCAAAATAGGGACCAGAAAGCTCAAAGACCGGTTTGATTGCGTTGCTGTCCAGCATCGTCTGAAGACCGACCTCGTAAACCTGCACGATGTGAGGCTGATTTCCCGCTCGATATGAAGCTATTGCCTTGGTAAGAGTCTCGGCATACGAGCCAGTGAACTGAGCAACTACCTCAATGTTGGGATTTTCTGAGTTAAACCCCTCTACAATTGCATCGACTGCACCCAATCTGCTACCGCTCATAGCGTGCCAAAAATTGATAGTAGTCTTTCCAAAAGCAAAGATAGACAGACACAGAAGAACAAACACAAGAAGCTTTTTCATACAGAACCCTCCCTTTTCGGAAATTGAAAACGGCAGAATACCGAAATAATTATAGCACCAAGAGATCCCCTCAAGAAGCTCCCTGAGAAGCTAACAGAATTGGATATCGTACACCAGACCCCGCATATCGCTTCGTTCTCGTTCTTTGAAAAGAAAGCATCGCTCACAAACTATTTCGAAAGACTGACCAGTCATTCACTCGGCAGGTTGTTTTCAACTGTCATTAGAAGCCAATGAAATACTATTCAGAGAGATAGTTCACAATTTCTGGATCCGAAAGATTCATCTGGAATTCAATCGCGATCTTCGGAACGCAAAGTAAACGATCGTCATAATGATTGCGGATAGGAGCCCGATAAATCCAAAGAGCCTGAAGGCAAAGAAAACTGAGAATGCGTCGATAATTATTCCGCCTCCGATTGACCCCACGATGAATGTAAGTCCCGACCTTACAATCCAGAAGACACTCTGAGCGAAAATCAGCCGCCTGCCGGAAAGTCCATAATGGATGAAGTGAAAAAGCGCGTAATACATTAGAATATACGTCAAACCGTGCAACGATTCCACCAAATAGAGCGCGTAAACGTTTGTCGCGAAGGAGACGAGAATCATCCTGACTCCAATTACAGCCATACCGAATAGCAGGATCTTCATACTGCCAATTTTCTCTATTATTCTGTCGGCGACCAACAGGAAGGGAATCTCAGAAAGAGCCGTAATTGCGAAGACAACCCCAACGACTGAGGAATCCATACCGTTCTGCCTCGTAAAGACTGCAATGAAAGAATTATGGAAGGAGTTCAACGTAATTCCAAAAAACATTCCGATTGTCATCACAGAAAACTGAAGAAGGGAACCTGCACCGGCAGAGTTTTCCGGGGCTGATCTTCTCGATTCGCCCGACTTTTTCTTGAGGAATATTGGTGAGAAGGCCAGAACAACGGATGTGGCTGCAAATAACCAGAAGAAACTGATTCCGACGAGACTGCTCAACAACAGAGAGGTAACTGCAAACCCTATCGTGCCAAAAAGCCTCACCCGATCAAAACGACCACCCGTATTCTTGAGAATCGTCATTATTATCGAATCACCGAGTGGAACAACTCCCGAAAAGAAGAGAGAGAAGAGGATCATGAAGAGTAAGGATGTAAGGAAATCGCCGGCGGTAAATATGGGCCATATGCATACGGCTGAAGAAAGAGATACGATATAATAGATTCTGTTCTGACCCAGTCTGGAGCTGATTTTGAACCACAGAGGGCTGGAAACCAGCGAGACGACCGGTAGGACCGCCATCAGTATCCCGATTTCGGTTGAGGAAAAACCCGAGATGTCGAAGTATTGACTAAGCAGATTCTTAGTCGCAAGGCTAGCATATATTAGTGCTTCAAAGAATAGTATATTAAGATTCAACGTAATCTCCCCCACGCAACTAGTGGAAATTATACAACCTGAAATTCCAAAAAAACAGAATGGAGTGTGATTATGAGACTTATCTTCAAATCAATGACCGTTTGCGTTATTCTTCTTATTTCAACTGCGCTTTCCGCGACCGCAGAGTTCGATGTACAGGGGCACCGCGGTGGCAGGGGTCTCATGCCAGAGAATACAATTGCCGCCTTCACGCACGCTCTGGAACTGGGTGTTGACACCATTGAACTTGACACGGTAGTTACGAAAGACGGTGTCGTTGTGATCAATCATGAAGCGTATCTTAATCCACAGCGAACAAGAAAAGACGGGCAATTCATTCCAGAAAAGATACTCATAAAGGATCTTACTTTCGAAGAGCTCAAAGAGTTCGACATTGGAAGGCTTAGCAAACCGGAAGACTGGCCCGAGCAGACCCAGCTGGACGGCCAACGCGTTTCATCACTGGAAGAAGTGCTTTCTCTGGTACATGGACATAACGATTCACACGGAAAATCGGTTAGGGTGAACATTGAGATCAAGCATTTCCCCGATAGGCCTTCAGACACAATCGACCTGAGAGAACATGTTCAGAAAGTCCTGGAGATACTTTTGAAAAAAGGCTTTGAGGAGCTGGCAACAATACAGTCCTTCGACTGGGAGGCGCTCAAGATTTCGAAAGAACTTGAACCCTCAGTTCAGACTGCCGCTCTTGTGTCGAAAACCAATCTGGACAAGTCAATCTGGACTTCAGGGCTTAGATTGAGGGACTTTGGATTCGACATCGGAAGAATGCTGGTCAGCATCGGCTGCAGCGTAATTTCGCCCAGTTACTCGTTGATGACCGACGGCTGGGTGGAGAGCGCCCATCAATCCGGTTTGAAGATTGTTCCCTGGACTGTCAATGATCTCCAGGAGATGAAAAGATTGATCGATCTTGGCGTTGACGGGATCATTACCGACTATCCTGATAGGCTCATTGAGCTGCTTTCTAACCGATAGAAAAGCCTTTCTCGTTGAGAAAGGCCTCTCATAAAAACGTTTTACACATCACCATTATTGATTATACATCATTTTGCCGTTAATTAGCTCAAACCACACTTAACAAAGGCAAAGACGCGACAGCAAATTACAGATCGAAAAACCTGGTGATCCTAATGAAGATAGAGTCCATGTTCCTGCACTCAATTGGCAGCATCAACGTGACTTCTTCACCCTCTATCTTTCCGTTGCAGATGATACGACTCGAATCGTAGGGTCCGCAATGTTCTGGAGCAAACTCCTCCCCTTCATCATCCAGTTCAACGTCCTGAGGTCTAAATGCTCTTCCTCTAACTCTGTTGATTCCCATAACAGAGAAAAGTTCCAGCACAAAGAGAGAATCTGGTTTATCATAGATCTCCGTTGGAGAACCTTGTCTTACAATGATTCCGCCATCCATAATATAGACTCTATCCGTTATGGCCATGGCATCTTCCGGGTCGTTCAATACTATGAGAACGGACTCTCCTAGCGCCATCAGCATTCTCTTGATCATCGATCTCATTTCTATTCTGATCTTCTTGTCGAGTCTCTCGAACGGTTCATCCAGCATTATGAGATTGAATTTCTTCACCGTTTCTCTCGCAAATGCAGTCAGCTTCTTCAT
Organism: Mesotoga infera; assembly: GCA_011045915.1. Classification (NCBI taxonomy): domain Bacteria; kingdom Thermotogati; phylum Thermotogota; class Thermotogae; order Kosmotogales; family Kosmotogaceae; genus Mesotoga; species Mesotoga infera. Next base: position 5,685 of record DSBT01000314.1, on the reverse strand, counting down.
ACCGGCCGGCAGCTCTTTCGGCCAGCGGTCAAGATAGTCAGACAGGCCATCAAGCTCTCCTGCCCTTTTACTGACCTTGGCATCGGCCTCCCTGTCCTTCATCACCGAGAGAGGAAATGCAATGTTATCGTGAGTATCCATATGAGGAAATAAGGCGTTATCCTGAAACACAAATGCGAGTCCCCTTAGATGCGGTTCCAGAAAGGTCACATCTTCCTCGTTGATCGCCACACTTCCAGAGAGCGGCTCTTGGAGTCCGGCAATAGTTCTTAACAATAGCGTTTTGCCGCAGCCGGAAGGTCCTATTAGACCTACAATCTCCCCGTTCTCCACAGAGAGATCGATAGGCCCTAGATCGAAGCTTCCAATTCTGCTCCTCAGATCTCTCACTTCGAGAGTTTTCATCTAATCACCTCCCTCTAATGATAATTATATCTATTGCATGTGGCAAAGTTCGCCACCCATGAACTCCCCTCTCAAGAGTCTGCTCATTTCCATCGAAATGATCTGTTTGAGAACCACCGTCAGTCGAGCTATACTATTACTAGAGCGTTAGCCGGTTCTTATGTTGCTTTTCTTTACAATATGCAAGAAGTTATAATGAAGAAAATACTAATGCATGGGAGTGACAAAAGTGTCGAGAGATCTTCTTACCAAGGCTGAATCATACCGCGAGGAACTTACAGAATTTCTTAGAGATCTTGTTAGTATCAAGAGCTTCTCCGCCGGCGAAAGAGAAGTGGTCCAGAGAATTCGAAAAGAGATGGAGAAAGTTGGATTCGATGAAGTTAGGATAGATGGACTGGGGAATATTCTTGGCAGAATAGGATCCGGCAAGAGAGTGATTGCAATGGACGCCCACATCGATACCGTCGAAGTCGGAAACGAGAAGCTCTGGGAAGTAGATCCCTTCGGCGGAGTGGTCTCTGACGGAGTAATCTACGGAAGGGGAGCTTCAGATCAAAAGGCCGGAATGGCAGCAATGGTCTATGGAGCCAGGATAATGAAAGAAGAGGGGCTTCTGGGAGACTTCACCCTTTACGTTACAGGAACGGTAATGGAAGAGGATTGCGACGGTCTGTGCTGGAGATACATAATCAAGGAAGACGGTATAATACCGGATTATGTCGTCATTACCGAACCGACGAACTTGAACATCTACAGGGGACACAGGGGAAGAATGGAGCTTCAAGTGAGAACCTCGGGACTCTCCTGTCACGCGAGCGCTCCCGAGCGCGGGATTAACGCAATATACAAGATGAGCCGAATCATTGAAGAAATCGAGAGATTAAATGAAAGACTCACGGACGATTCCTTCCTGGGAAAGGGAACGATAGCGGTAACACAGATATTCTTCAAATCCCCTTCACAAAACGCCGTTGCCGACGAGTGCACTATTCAGCTCGATAGGAGGCTCACAGCTGGAGAGACAAAAGAGACGGTCATCAGAGAGCTGCAAGAGGCCATTCAAATGGCCGGAGAAGAGGCGGAAATTGTCGAGCTCTTCTATGAAAGACCTTCCTATACAGGAACCGTCTATCCCGTCGAGAAGTACTTCCCGACGTGGTTAATGGAAGAGGACAGCGAAATAGTGCAGAAAACCGTAAACACCTACAGAGAAGTTTTCGGTGAGGAGCCTTTCGTTGACAAGTGGACATTCTCAACCAATGGAATCGCAACGGCCGGCGTTTTCTCGATCCCAACAATTGGATTTGGCCCTGCAAATGAGATCTTCGCACACAGTCCCGACGATCAATGCCCTGTCGATCATCTGGTAAGGGCGGCGGCTATGTATGCCCTTCTTCCATTAAGGCTTTCACAATAGATTAGGAGGTAACAAGATGAGTAGTATTTTGAGAGGCAAAGACTTCATTACTACACAGGATTTCAGAAGAACGGAAATTGACCTTATGCTCGATCTATCTTCTGATCTGAAGAGAAGATTCGCAACGAATGATCCCACACCTTTGCTTCCATATCAGACGGTATTCTTGATGTTCTTCGATCAGTCCACCAGAACGCGAAATTCGATGGAAGCGGGAATAACCCAGCTTGGCGGTCATGCTCACTATTTAGATCCTTCAACGATGCAAACGGCTCATGGAGAGGTTCCTCGAGATACGGCCACGATTCTTTCGAGATACGGCCACGCTATTGCCGTCAGGCACTGCAAGTTCAAGGCGGGGAATCCTTACCTGAGATCTCTTGCCGAACATTCAGATGTTCCAATTCTCAATCTCCAGGATGACGTCTATCATCCTATGCAGGTTATGGCAGATATGATGACAATTCGAGAAAGATTCGGGACAAACTTGAGCGGCCTTAAAGTCGCAATAACCTGGGCCTACGCCGAGAGCCATCTCAAGCCTCTTTCCGTTCCGCAGTCCCAGATTCTTCTCTTCACTAGATACGGTATGGACGTGAAGTTAGCATATCCGAAAGGCTTCGATTTGATGCCCGACATAGTTGATCAGGCAAGGCTTAACGCAGAAGAGAGCGGGGCCAGGTTCGATATACTTCACGACATGGATGAGGCATTCAAAGATGCAGATATTGTGATTCCGAAATCATGGGGAGGATTCTATGTATCGGACGATCCTCAGGAGATCATGACGGAGGTCAGGAAGAACAAAGACTGGATTTGCACCCCCGAGAGAATGAAGCTTGCAAACAAGAGAGCGGTCTACATGCACGCGCTTCCAGCAGATCGAGGACGCGAAGTCGTGGACGAAGTGATCGACGGTCCGCAATCGATCGTAATAGACGAGGCCGAAAACAGACTTCACACCTCCAAGGCGGTCATGGCTCTCACAATGGGTGGAAGACCGTGAGTTTCGACCTCGCCCTTGAAAATGGAACTGTCTGTACCGGTGACAGGCTTTTCCCTGCAAATGTCTATGTGACGGGCGAGGAAGTCACAGTAATATCTTCAACTAGTGAAAAGTTTCCCGCAAGGGAAACTCTTGATTGCTCGGACTTGTTTTTGCTCCCAGGGTTTATCGATCCCCATGTGCATCTCAGTCTCAATCTGGGCAGGTACACTTCCGTCGATGATTTCGATTCGGGATCGGCTCTTGCCCTAAGTGGGGGAGTGACCACGCTGATAGATTTTCTCGATCCCGTCTCAAGTCTTTCAGACTTTGAGAAAGCAAAGAAGAGCCGGATGCAGACGGCTGCAGACAGCAGAGTAGATTATGCTTTTCACGTCACGCTTGCCGGGAGTCCCGAATTCTCTGCAGAAGAGATCGCGGAGGCGGCGATAGAGGCACGGATGCCTTCAATAAAGATCTTCACAACCTATAGTTCCTCCAATCGCAGAACGGGCGACGGGATGATTTACAGATTGCTTTCGCTTTCAAGTAAACTCGGATTCGTGTTACTTGCCCATTCGGAAAACGACGAGATAATCAACGAAATCGTTTCGGATTACAAAAGTTCGACCTTCAGAGAGCTCTCGTCTCTCAGGCCCACCATTAGTGAGCTGTCCGAAGTCGCCAAGCTCGCACTGATTTCGCTCGATAGAAAGGGTCAGCTTTATGTGGTTCATGTTTCGAGCGGAGAGACCACAAGAACGCTCTCTTCAATGGGTGGCGACTGGAGAGATTTCACAAGACTCGAGACCTGTCCACAATATCTTCTTCTGAACAACAAACCGCTTGAAGGAGAAGAAGGGTACCTCAACACCTACTGCCCCCCGCCCAGGAGCGAGAATGAGCGTCTATTATTAGTTTCTGCTCTGCAAAGGGGTGAGATATCCTCGATCGGAACGGACCACTGTCCCTTCCTCAAACAGGAAAAATCTGAGAATCGAGCCGATTATTCGAAAATGCCGAACGGCTCGGGATCACTGGGCCTTTCATTTGCTACTTTAAATACCCTGCTCAATGGAAATCTTGTCAAAGTCTCTGCCCTTCTTTCAGCGAATCCCGCCAGGATATTCGGTCTCTTTCCAAAAAGAGGACTCCTGGCTCCCGGTAGCGTGGCCAATATAGCAGTGGTTGACAGAGATGCGGAGATTACAGTGTTCAAGTCGCCTTTCACCAGGTCAGACCATTCACTGTATGAGGGAATGAAGCTCAAGGGCTCCGTTGAAATGGTAATCCACAGAGGAAAGATCTCCTTCAAGGATGGGGATGTGCTGCTTCCAAAGGCTTCGGGATGCTTCATCCAACGGGGAAGAGTACACTGGGGGGAAGGCAAATGCAGATAAACGGTGTTTCGATCTTCACAAATGACGGAGAGTTCATCGAAAGAGGGTACGTGAGAGTTGAAAATGGAGAGATTGTGAAAGTCTCTGCCGGCGATTGCAAGTATGATGGAGAGAATCTGTATTTCGAGGGCAGACTGCTGATGCCGTCGCTGGTAAATGCGCATACTCACATCTATTCGACTTTCTCGAGGGGATTGAGAGTGTCGCCCTTCAATCCCTCGTCCTTCACCAAGCTGCTGGAGGACTTATGGTGGCGGCTGGACAGAGCGTTGACTCATGAAGATCTGGAACTTTCCGCTTATGTCGCCGCCATAGAGTCTCTGAAAGGGGGAGTTACATCGCTCTTCGACCACAACTCCTCCCCAAATGCAATTGAGGGTTCTCTTGACAAGATAGCTTCTTCAGTAAATACTGTGGGCCTCAGATATTGCGGAGCCTATGAAGTCTCCGATCGAGACGGACTAGAACGACGAGACAGAGGAATTCGCGAGAATCTCGATTTCAGTAGAGAGAACACTGCTTATAAAAAAGGCATCTTCGGCTTTCACGCTTCTTTCACTCTCTCGAAGGAAACTCTATCTTTGGCCTCGAAGGAAATAGCCGGTAGGCTTCCGATACACGTTCATGTAGCCGAAGGACCCGAAGATCAGGAACACACGTTCAGCCTTTACGACCAGAGAATCCTGGAACGATTTCACAGAGCCGGACTCATGATTCAGAACTCGCTGTATGCGCATTGCATTCACACGACTTCATCTGAAAGGGCTCTCATAAACGATACGAAAGGCTATATAGTGGTCAACTGCCAGTCGAATATCAACAATGGCGTTGGCTTTCCAGAATGGAAGAAGTTCAATGATGAAGGTACTAACTTGCTGATGGGAAACGATGGTTACGGCTTCAATCTCTGTCACGATGCGAGATTTATGATCCTCTGCCCCCACTATGTTCATCGTGACCCGACAGCTAGCTATTCGGGCGATCTCACTCGTTCACTTTTTGGTTCGAATTATGATCTCGCAACGGGCGCATTCGGAGTGAATCTCGGAACGATCCGGGAAGGAAGTTCTGCAGATTTCATAGTCCTTAACTACCATAGTCCAACAGAGATCACTGCAGAAAATTTTTTGGATCATTTCTTCTTTGGAATCTGCGACAACATTTCGGTAAGCGACGCATTCGTGAGCGGAGAGAGAATACTCGCGGAAGGCAAACCTACAAGAATAGATGAAGACGATATATACAAAGAGGCGCGAAGACTGTACAAAGCTTTTGAGAAGAGGTTCTAAGGAGGTGCTGAGATGAATCTTTCGACAGAAGTGGCCGGAATTTATCTAAAGAATCCATTGATGCCTGCTTCCGGTCCACTCACAGGAGATCACAGAAAGATGCGCGCCATCGAGATGATGGGAGTCGGGGCAATGGTGACGAAAACCATATCCACCGTAGCCGCGAAGGTCCCGAGACCTTGCATA
>DSBT01000313.1 GCA_011045915.1 Mesotoga infera | reverse complement strand
GTTCCCTCCGTGAAGGCCAATTTCGACTCATGCCAGAACAAGAGTTTCTTTTCTATAAGCTCAATGCTCCAGTAGAGAATTAATCCCAGGAAAGTGGTAGCAATTATTGACGCCATCAGAAGATTTGCGTCATACAGAGAACTGCCGTAAACGAGCAGATAACCGAAGCCTCTGTCTCCAGCCATCCATTCTGAGACTATTGCCCCTATTATTGATTGCACCATTGCGATCTTGAGCCCTGCCATGATTAAGGGAGTGGCCATCGGGAGTCTCATCTTGAGAGTTGACTGGCGTTCCGATGCTCCGAGAATTGTCATTAAGTTCTCGTAGTCCTCCGGGACAGATCTAAGTCCCAAGATTGTGTTTATCATCACCGGAAAGAAAGCTGAAAGAACTATGAGCAATAGCTTTGACGGCATCCCGAGTCCGAACCAAATAACAAAGAGAGGAATGAGAGATACTTTTGGTGTGGCCTGAATAAGCATGACATATGGTGAGATTACTTCTTCAAAGGTTCTTGATTTAGCGGAGAAGTATCCAGCCGTGAAGCCCAGAATAGATCCAACGGAGAAGCCAATCAGTATCGTATACAGGGTTACCCAGCCTTCTCTAATGAAAGTGCCGTCTGCAACAAGAGAGATAAACCTCTGTCCTACAGCCTCTGGAGGTGGAAGGATAAATCCCGGAACATCTCTGACGATTATGTATCCCTTCCAAAAACCCAGGAAGAGAACCAGGAAAAGAATCGAGATTATTGCTATCAAGACTTTCCTGTTCATTATTTGAGCATCTCCCTTAGCTCTTTGACGTAGGAGTAAAATTCCGGAGTGAGTTTTGAATCTTCATTTCGCGGTCTGGGCAATTCAACCTTCATATCCGCGACAACTCTGCCGGGTTTCGTACCCATAACGATTATCCTGTCTGAAAGATACACTGCTTCGCTAATACTGTGAGTCACAAAGATCACTGTCTTTCTGGTCGATTCCCATATTTCGAGGAGAACGTTGTTCAGATTGTCTCTGGTTATCGCGTCAAGAGCCCCGAAAGGTTCGTCCATAAGTAGTATTGGAGGATTGTAGGACAGGGCTCTCACAATAGCCACACGCTGTCTCATTCCACCTGAAAGCTGTCTTGGGTAGGAATTTTCAAAGCCCACAAGCTTCGCTAGTTCGAAAAGATTCCTGACATTGCTTTCATCTGCTTTCTCCTTGTTGCCCATGATTTCGAATGGAAAGAGAGCGTTTTCTATTGCTGTTCTCCAGGGTAAGAGAACGGAATCCTGGAATACGAACCCAAACGGAGGAGTCTTACGATTTTCTTTCTCTGTAATCTCCACCGTTCCAGAACTTGCCTTGAGAAGCCCCGAGACAATCTTTAGCAGTGTTGATTTCCACAGCCCGAGGGTCCCAGCAGTGAGACGAACTCGCCTCTGTTGACTGTAAATGAAACATCATCCAGTGCAACGAATTCCTTTCTATCCTTTTTTGTCCCGCTCGAGAAGACCCTTCCGACGTTACTTACAATTACCACCTGTTCACTCATGTCAACCTCTAGAAAGTGTATTTGCTGATGTTCACAGCAGTCTTTTTTAGATTGGCTACAATTTCATCATTTATTCTCTTTGTACTGAATCTCTCTTTAGGCGCAATCGCAGTTATACTGGCGACAACGCTCCCCGCAGAATCGAAAACAGGCACCGCGACAGCTCTTAGTCCTGGCTCGAATTCCTCGTCGCAGAAAGCAAAGCCTTCTTGCCTAACTCTTTCTAGACGAGCCTTATAATCCTCTACCGGACAAGTCTCGATTTCAGGGTCATTTATAACGTGAGATTTACATATTAGGTCTAGCGCTCTTTCCTTGTCAATATTTGCGGCAATTGCCAACCCGGCAGCCGTGCAATGAACAGGAAGATAAACGCCAGATCTGGCCCTGAAACTGAATACTCTGTCGCTTTCAACAGTCAACACGGAGGTTACTCCGTTTTCCGTAAGCTCACTTAGGAAGACCGTTTCATTAATCTTGTCTTTCAGCTCAACAAGACAATTCTTAAGGTTGACTACATTCATCTTTCTAGAGATCTCATTTACCAGGGGTATTATTCTTGGGCTAAATCTGTAGCGTTTGGCCTCTTTAAACTTAGTCAAGACTTCGCAGTCTACAAGATCGTTAAGTATTCGGTGAGAGGAGGACATAGGGAAACCGGATTTTCCCGACGCTTCCTGAACCGTTGTTCCACTACTATCAGAATTGGCAACGATTTCGATCATTCTTAGTACTTTCTGGAGATAAGTCATATTCCACCTCACGGAATAGTAATTCTACTAAACAGAATTATCAACATTATTTTACATGGCCACCGTCATATCACCCAACCTTCCCTGAAGCTTTTATAGTTGATCAGAGATAACTAGGCTCGATTAATTGCTGCAATCTTATGAATTCTTAATTTTTTGATCTATTTGGATGATTCGAAGTGTTACTTTTCCGGAGTGTATTCTTGAAAGTTGAATGAGCGTTGAATAAGATCGTGAGCCTGCGATAGGTCGCTTAATTCTCCAAGACCTAGCATCTGCACTATGATGTTACCTGTGGCAGTTCCTTCCGCCGGGCCTGCGACTACCGGAAGCCCTGTGTAATCTGACACTAACTGGCAGAGAAGTCTGTTGCGAATGCCGCCGCCTACCATTTTGATATTCCTCATTGATCGGCCGGTTATTGACTGCAATTGTCTCCTCGTCTGCTCCGTCTGGTAAGCTATTCCTTCGAGCGCGGCTCTTATAATCTCTCCTCTGTCTTGCAAGGATATTCCGAGCTTCTCGGCTTCGAAGAGCATAGCCTTCTCCATGTTTCTCGGTTTTTTGAAGGCTTCGGATTCGACATCTATTTTTCTCTCATAGCTTCTGGCGGTCTGCGCCATCTTGGTCAACGCATAATGATCGAGATTAGGGTCCGATTTCCTCCATTCCCTGAGGAGCTCCTGAACCAACCAGAGGCC
>DSBT01000312.1 GCA_011045915.1 Mesotoga infera | reverse complement strand
CTGTTAATTAGTGAGATTGTCCGTTAATACTGTCCAACAGCATGAAATAGAAGGAAGTTAATTTCCTCAATTCGACTGATTTGGGGAAATTAATTTCTGAGGAAACCGAGCGATTGACAATGAATGCCGGCCGATCGTATAGATTCATCAACGTTGCAAGCGTTCGAGTAATAACTTATTGCAGCTCCACATAAGAATCGTGAGTCCTTCAAAGCTCAGTGGATAATTAATTCTCGTCGAGACCGGAGAATTGGCATCTTGTTGCAAGCTCACAATCGAAAGACAAGACTTTGAATGAGCAACATTCAACGAAGTTAGAACTAGAGACACAAACAAGAGATAAGGATAGTCCTTATGGTATTATCTTAGGATTTTTCGAATGGACAGGGTGGTAGAAGTGAAACGAAGGAAAATTGGGATGACTCTTGTTGAACTGACAGTAGTAATGATAGTTTTCACGATTGTGCTTTCATCAGTACTCTTGATGTTCACAGATCTCATCAGAAGATCGAATATTGCTCTTGGAGAGGTAGAGAGATATTCAGAACTTTTCAAAGTTGACAGCATAATTCAGGCTGAGCTTTCAAAGGCAGGCCCAAATGTTGAAAAGATAACTCTGGTAAAGGAAAGTGAAGAGGGACCGGCAAGAGGATTGAGATATATGGTTTCTTTGCCCTTCGTCAGGGTAAAGGTGACAAAGCAGTTTTATATTAATGAAGGTAGGCTTTTCATATGGGAAAAGCAAAGTGCTCAAGGAGACTTTCCCGTTGATAGTACTGCAGATTTAATTGAGCCTCTTGACAGCGCTGAGAACATAATTTTCTCTTCCAGCTCATTTGACCATGTCGATTTGGAATTTGAGTCGGTCAACGGAGGATCGGTTTTATATAGCATAATGCTTTCTTCTCCCGATGGGACCAGACCACATAGATCCTCGGTGAGACTGATTAATGTGAAGTGAGGAGAACATATGAATAAGGGACTTTCTATGGTCGAAATGATTATCACAATGGCTGTTGTTGCAGTAATTATTGTGACAGTCTTTCAGATATTTCTCGCAATACACTCGACTCTTAGCAAGTCAAACGCGAGAATGAAGGATTACACGGAAATAAGATACGAAATCACGAATTTCTGGAGATCTGGCGGTGCTAACGATTACGGCTTGGAAGTATCTGAAGACGAGTCTTTCTTTGAGAGGTTAAATGCAGAAAATGTCTCTTCTGACTTGCTGGATAAGCTTGGAGCAGCAATAACCATAATGAGCGTACAAGATAAGAGCCGTGAAGCAACATTCACTGCAGTAATGCAGAAGTGATTGGGAGTGAGTTATATGAGAAAAGGACTGGTTTTGCCATTGACCTTGATTATTATGATGTCGGTCACGATTCTGTCTGTTGCGCTTCTGAACAGGACGTCTTCTACAACTTCAGAGCTGTTTCAGAGGATTAACAAGGCACAGCTTCAAGTTGACGGAGGGAACGCATTCTTCGCGAATTTCGGATACCTGAAGAGAAAGTTTGCTGAAGAAAGCTATCTCGATCTATCCAAGGATGATTTCTATATCTCATTGACTTCGACCCCAACAATGTATGAGGATTTTCTTGGTCTTTTCGTTAGTGATACTCTCGAATACCGGGTTTGGAAGGATTTGTTTTCTAAGTTCTCTAGTGAGCAGTTCTACAGGCCGGGATTTGATTTGACTAAGGTTTTTGATGAAGTGACGGGTGGAACCTTCGACGATATGGTTCTGATCCCTTACAAATCATCTCCAAATACTCTTCTTGCGATCGTGAGGACCTCTAAGGGGAATATGAGTGCTTACTTCTGGGGACTTGCGAGCCCGCGTTTTTTCAGCAACTGGTCGAGATTCGAACTGGAAAGCAACTCAACTGCCTTCTGGTATCCTGGATCCGTTATATATGGGCCGACTTTCTTTGGGTCCGTAGGTCAGGGCGGAGCTGGAAACGGCGGTTTCAGAATGAAGGCAACGATTCCGCCTGATCCGGACGATATTTCGGACGATGGGCCCATTTTCAATGGAGAAGTTTGGTACGAGAATGCCAATATAGATCTTTCCGGGAAGTGGGTTGGAAAAAAGACAATACGAGTGGATACTGATGGTGATGGTGATTATGATGATGAACGATTCAACAACAAGTACTATGCAGTACACGTTGAAAATGGCGAAACATGGGTATTTCTCGAGGGTTTCAATGAGGTAATTGTTGCAGATTCCTATGAAGAAGTGCAAGGAGAAATGAGAGTGAAAGGTTCAGTTATTGACTTCGTAGACAACGCTTCTTCGGGAGATTTCAACAGCCGTTTTTTACCCTGGTTTCTGCGAGCAGGGAGTATCAAGGTAAGTCAGAAGACTATAGATGACCTCGAAACGAGATTCGATGAGATGGAGGATTATTACTCCAGTCACTATTCAAACATTGCTTCACTTGAAGATTTGCTAAATGCGCTTGAGAGAGGTACTAGCTTGCCTCAGAATTCTATTGGCCTCTACTTGAAGGACACTGAGAGAAGTTCCGGTTCTCAGGTGACTGAGACCGAAACGTTACAGCAGATAAGTTGTGAAGACTCGCAATGGCTAGAAACTCTACTGATTAATGATAATGACTTCTTGGATGCGTTTGAAGCCTGGATAGTTGATGATGACCACAGGAAGCTCTCTGCGAACTCAATTCTCGGGAAGAACGATAACATAACTGATGATAGCTTCACGTATGAGGAACTGAGAGAGATAATCAGTAGCGACCACGTAACGCTCTCAGGATTTGAATTTCCGATCATTGAGGAAAGGAGAAACATTGTTCAAAGTGAAACGACCGGAAGCCTTAGCATTTTGGACTCGGCTAATAGTGTAACTATGTCGTCAGATGTTCTTCTTGGCTCTCCACTAAACAATCTTGTCGGGCCAGGAGCCTTTGAGAGCTCAACTTCATATTCGGTGATTAAGTATCAGTGGGATAGGGAAGTAAGATCATCAAGTGACAGCCACCAGATCAGGGAACGAACTCGAGTTGCGAACAGATACCCTGTGCAATATGAGACGTCGACTATCGCTTTTTCTCTTGTCTTCACCGGATGGGAATGGAGACTCAGTGGCAAGAGTGGACCTTATCAAAAGGGACCCAGGTCATGGAGTCTTAACTCAAGCATCGAGGGGCCTGTAGCAATAGCAGTATGGTCCGACTGGAATTATTCTCAATGGTCTGATTGGGAAGTGATAGGTGGAAGTGGTGGTAACGGACAAAAAGTGGCAGATGCAGATGTCTATATGTATTTGATAACTCCGTCCGATGGTTTTTCCGAGATAAATTTCGATACGACCGTCATAATGAAAGTCAACTCGGAGAACGAAGAAGACTATCCTTCCTTCACTACCGAGGCTACTACTCTTTCAAACAGAGGTTACTACGTGGTTGAGGAGGACATTGAAACAGGAGGTTCTGGAATCCCTGGAGGTATTGGAACGACACTGGGTAGAGAAGCAACTGTTATTGACGGGAGATACACAATAAGGTCAAAAGAGGGAGACATCAGGATTTATGGCGATATCCTTTATAACGATATGCTGAATGATTCAACTTTCAGAAGTTACGTCGATGAGCCGGGACTTGCCTTTGACCCAGACTACGACCCCAATGAGTCAGCATCCAACGCCTCTTTGAATGACATGCTCAATCTTGTTGCAACTAACGGGAACATTGTAATGCCTTACCAGAGCAATTCGAGTGGAAGAGATGCGATCAAGAATATCAAATTGTTTACTAACCTCTTCGCGTTCGGGAAGAATAGTGGGCATAGCAATACAGGACAGATTCTCATAGATGGCTACGATCGCTACAATGTAGATATGGGTTTTAGGCATCTGTTTGGCACTATGGTTTCTATTGAAGCAGGTCCTGCAGGGACTCTCTCGGGCGGTTTCAGGAGCCGTAACTATTACGATGAGAGACTCTACGGAAACGAAGATTTGCCATTTGCATCTCCGGAGTCGAATATTCTTGAAGTAATGGGCACATCGATGAGATAGAGAGTCCATTCTGAGAAGAAGACTTGCATTTTCAACGGAGAGATTGATCCTCATTTACCAGAGAGTGCAAGTAGATATACTAGAACCGAGGGAAGTATTGCGAAGAAAGTGTCTTTTTGACTTGTTCTTCACAAAGCTCCGTATGTAAGTATGATCGAATCAGACCTGGTGAAATATTCGTATG
>DSBT01000311.1 GCA_011045915.1 Mesotoga infera | reverse complement strand
TCAATTTCGATGTCTGTTTCGTCGATTACCTGCAGCTGATTTGCGAGAGAGAGGGAGAGATCGATTGGTTCAAGGAGCTCTCGTTGCTTCTAGAGATTCCGATCATTCTCGGTAGTCAGATGAAGAGGACAGTCCTGGACAATCCAGGAAAGGTGCCTCAACAGAAGGACTTTCATGACGGTGAAGAGATAAACGCTTGCGCGGATACGATAATCATGCTTCATCACGAGCGTTTCTACGATGACAATGCGCCTAAAGAAGAGCTTCGGGTCATTGTCTCAAGAGACAGGGGAGAGGCCGTGAACCGCGAGACAATTCTTCGCTTCGACTGGGAAAGGGCGATGCTGATGAAAGAAGAAGAGAAGGAATCAATACCAAGGTAGCCGGTCCTTTATAGGTCAACGGGTTTTGCAGCGATCAGCGAATTCTAAGAACGAAGAACCGATCCTCGGTCTGGAACGAACAACGGGTTCCCTCGGAGAACGGCGGCCAATTGCATTATAATATCTTCTTCCAATTTGAATCTTGGCTGAGCTATTTTTTTCTTTTCGGCGGACGGAGGACCGTTAACGGCTAACTTGGTTTTCTGCAGCTTGCAACTGTTCCACTCACACACCCCAACGGCAGGAAGGAAAAGACAACCTTCCTGCTTCTTCTTAAATAGCTTTTGGGCATTCATTTGTTAATAATATCTGATCTTAGGGAGATAATAGCCTTTCCTGACTAAATACATACGAGTCGGCATAAAAGAACGAAATCTGAAATGGGAGATTTTCTTTGCAAAAGAACTCGGATTCCCTTTCTTTTTTAACAAACAAATACGCTTTGGGTAGTATCATAGTAACGAGTTCAAGTCATGTGAACTTTCTCCTATCGATTAAAATTGCCTAGAGATTTTCGGTGTTCGCAAGTGATAGATTAGTATTTCGAGGTGATCACGTGAAAGGAATAATTCTAGCCGGTGGAGCGGGAACGAGGCTTCATCCGATCACAAAAGCTATTTCGAAGCAAATTCTCCCTGTTTACGATAAACCAATGATTTACTACCCTCTTTCTGTGCTTATGCTTGCCGGGATAAGAGAAGTACTGATCATTTCAACACCGAGAGACCTTCCGGTCTTCCAGGAACTTTTTGGTGATGGCTCTCACCTAGGAATGGCGTTCAACTATAAGATTCAAACTGAACCAAGAGGTCTTGCAGATGCTTTCATAGTTGGAGAGGAATTCATTGGCTCAGAAAAGGTTGCTATGATCCTTGGAGATAACATATTCTACGGACAGGGTTTGTCCGGCTCACTTAAAAGGGCAGCCGAGCTTGAGTCTGGGGCTGTTATCTTTGGTTACTATGTGAAGGACCCACGTGCTTATGGAGTTGTCGAGTTCGATAGTGCAGGTAAGGTGGTCTCTATAGAAGAGAAGCCCGAGAAGCCGAAATCGCACTATGCCGTTCCCGGGCTATATTTCTATGATAATCAAGTTGTGGAATTGGCGAAGTATCTTAGGCCATCCGCCAGAGGCGAAATCGAGATAACGGACCTAAATAGAGAGTACTTGAAAATGGGGAAACTTAGAGTCGAAGTATTCGGGAGAGGAATGGCCTGGCTGGATACAGGAACACATGACAGTCTGCTGGAAGCAAGTAACTTCGTAGAGACAATACAGAAAAGACAGGGCTTCTACGTTTCATGTATAGAAGAAATCGCTTATAGAAAGGGCTTCATAGATAGAGAACAGCTATTGAAACTTTCCGAACCTCTTATTAAGACTGAT
>DSBT01000310.1 GCA_011045915.1 Mesotoga infera | reverse complement strand
TGCTGGGGGGGCCGGGCTCATTGCTTTCTCGGCGTTTTCGGAATCGAGTCTCTCGGAAGTTGTCAACAAAATCAGAGAGAGATATGTCGTTATCGAACCCTGGAGCGACTTGAGAGAATACATGTTTGAGAGGAAGGAAGCTTTCAGGGAGCTGTACAACTGCAATCGAGATCTCTTTGTGAAGAGATGAAACCTCTTTGAAAAAGAACAGAATGCTCTTGGATAAAGGAATCAGCCGGGGATTCCCCGGTGTAACTATTTGCTCGAGAGCTCAATAGACAAGGAGTGCTTCACAGGCGATTCCTGCCGTTAGCCGTATTCGAGAAATCTTTCCAGTACGGCAATGCAGAGTAGTAGACCCTCTCAAACTGGGATTTCCCTTCATCTTTCTTCGATCTCGGTTTCTCAGGGCCTTTCCCAAAAGAAATACTCAAGCTAGCCCTCATTCCGGACACAACGAATCCGAAAGATGCAGAAAAGACGATTTTGAACTTATGTGAACCTAATCTCGTTATTGTGAAGAGTGCCTGGTGATATAATTTTGGTGTGAAACGTTCTAGATAAACTCTTTCTTCGGCTATGAAGTATTTGTTTGAAGGAGGTGTTGTGAAGTGATTTACTACGTAGATGACAACGCAAAGCCGACCGGAGAACACGAAATTCATACGGAGTACTGCGATAGGCTCAAAGAAGTGGAATCGAAGAGAAGGCTTGGAGATTTCGTGAACTGCTTCGGGGCCCTTCAGAAAGCGAGAGAGATATACCCGAATGTCGACGGTTGCGTTCATTGTTGCAGTGAATGCCACAAGGGCTGAAGCATCTTCATAAATTTCAGATTTCTGATCACGCGTAAGGAATGAATATATCTGTTTTTCCATCCTCACAGCCGGAATATAGGTCTTTTCCGTTACTTCTTCCGGCTGCGGGGCTTTTTGTTTATCCTCCACTTTGCAGACTCTTCTGAGATGACGCCTGCTACGGTTAATCGCAGTTCCTTTCAAAGTGCGGCATTCTTCACGGATGCTATAATCATTCGGAATTGATGTTTCTTACCCGCTGATATTGGAGAAGAGAGTGGTGGAATGGATAGAGTGGTTATAGTTGGCAATGTAGATGTAGATATCATAGCAGGTCCGATTGACGACTGGCCTGAATGGGGGACGGAGATGGGCGTCGATACTGTCGATATTCGTATCGGCGGGCAGGCGGCCAACACGGCTGTTGTACTTGCCGACCTCGGAGTACCGGTGGATATAGTTACGGTCGCCGGGAATGATCTCTTCGGGAAGGCCCTCAAGCAAAGATTCGTAGAAATGGGGATTTCAGTCGATTGGTTTGACCTCATCGAAGGCAAGACTCCGCATACAGTTGCGATAACTCATACAAACAGCGAGAGAAGCTTTTTGAGCGACGAGTCTGTCATGCGCTTCATGGATGTTGACTTTGTGAGCGGTAAGCTGGCTAGAATAAAAGGCGCACATATACTCTTTTGTGGCATCAATGTCTTAAACGGTTTGAGAAGGGGAGACTTGAAAGCGCTTCTGGAATCTCTTCATGATGATAATCTTATCTACCTGGATCCGGGATGGCCTCCCGATGG
>DSBT01000309.1 GCA_011045915.1 Mesotoga infera | reverse complement strand
TGTCTGTTAGACCTTCGGCCGTGTCCTTCAGCGCGATATCTTCCGACATTCTCACGTTGAAGTAAACCAGATCGGGATAGGGTCCCTTCTGCGAGGACAGAGCAAGTCCGCCAAGCAGCAACAGCATGACTAACATCACGTAAGTTAGCTTCTTCACTTCTTTCGCCTCCTTAAGAAATTAGCGTTTCGAAGGAGACACGAGTTAAGCTGGGATAAAGTTGTTTCATCTAAGTAGCGGCAAGAAACAAGAGAGAATAATATAGAACAAAAATCAGTGTGTTTGATTGTCTATGCTGAAGTAAAAATGCTTCACTAAGAAGCTAATGTGTTCGCTAGATTATTATATTACATTCACTGGCAAAATATGAAGAACAAAGAGACCCGATTTACGGTGCATTTGCCAGATAAAACCAGCTCTGTTAATCTGTATTTCTATAACTGCCTTTTCGCTGACTTGAAGTCTATCTTTGTCCAGCTTCTTAGCCCAAAACCCGAATTACTGGTTCATCCAACAAGATGAACCAGATCCAGAGAAATGGAACTTCCTATCTTGATTCAAGAATTGTTGTGATTTGATAGACTTTCGGGCTATTGCCCGAAGAAAGACTTGACGAAAATTCTTATTACTTCGGCTCCCCCAATGAAAGTACCCACACTGCTTCCAACGTTCGCAAATACTACAACCAGAAGGATCTTCGTGACTCTGTTTTTCCAGAAACCTTTGAATGAGTTTACATCTTCGTTAAGGCTCTCAAAGTCAGAGACCTTGGGTTTCCTCACAAGAGCCTCCACAAGCCCGGCAAACCACCCGGCGGCAAGAAGCGGATTCAAGGAGCTTACAGGAGCAATGAAAAACGCCGTTAGTATAGAGAGTGGATGGCCAAAAGCTGCAATAGTCCCCAGAGCAGAAAGCGATCCGTTCCAGAGGATCCAGCTGATAATCTGATCAAATCCAGCATCGCGATTCACAATAATCGTTGAAACAATCAAGCAGATGATCGCGATCGAAATCGTCCAGCCTATTATCTTGCCGGTCTTCTTCTTCGGGGGGATCTTGCTGAGTGCCGCAAGGTCCTGATCCTCTTTTATAGCCTCTTTCAAACCCGGAACATGCCCGGCGCCAACGACTGCGACTACTTTCTTTCCGGGAGCCGTCTTGATCTTCTGGGCAAGAAATTTGTCCCTTTCATCGATCAGTGACTCCTTGAGTTGCGGGAAAGACTTGGCAAGCTCACTGAGTGCAGAGGTCAACATATCTCCCGATTTCATCTTCTCGAGATCTTCTTCTGTGATCTTCTCATCGCTGAAAATTGACAGAACGAGAGTGAAGAAGAGTTTCGTCTTTCCCCAAAAGCCGAGATTTCCCCATATTCTTGCAAAAGTAACCTGAATATCTCTGTCCGCGAGAACAAGCTGCGCTCCTGTCTCTTTTGCCGACTCAATAGCCTGCAGCATCTCTTGTCCTGCCTGGATTCCTATTTGCTTTGCCATTCTTTTTTGATAGGAGGAAAGTATAAGGTTAGCCAGCAGAAGAAAAGACTTTTTCTCTTTAACTACCTTTGCGATATCGGTCTTCTTCCATCTATCTTGATCCTGCATTGATTGATAACGAGAACTGCACAACTCTATTGCAACGGAATCGGGTTTTTCCTCTTCGATAATCGCCTTCACTTCTTCGGCGCTGTTCTTTGATACGTGAGCCGTACCGATAATTATCAATTCTTTGTCATCAAGCATTATTCTGTGTACTGTCTCGGACAACGAAATCACCCTTTCGATTTGACTATCAAACTCTATTAAATCACAATCTTGCACCCAACTCGTCTTTGTGAGATTATCAATTATATAGCTGATTAGATATTCCTGGGGAGGTGTTCTCTTGAGCAATCCCGTACGAGCAGATATCGAAGATCTGCAAGGAATCATTGATCTTGCATCTCTTGTCTTCAAAATCGAAATGGGAAAGATCTTTCCTGTTCTGTTTTCAGAAGAGAATGTGGAAAACATGACAATCGTTAAGGAGGACGAGAGGCCGCTGTCGATGATCGGCTTACTTCCAAGAGAGATCTCTTTCTTCGGGCACAGGATGAAGGTAGGTCTTGTCGGTTCAGTCTGTACACACCCCGATTACCGAGGGAAGAACTATGGAGCAGTGACTCTCGCGAAGGCCGAAGAACTCGCAATAGATATGGGTTTATCACTACTCATAATTTCCGGAGGCAGAGGCTTGTACCAGCGGTTTGGCGCGGTAAGACCGCCGGGAATGAAGAGAATTCTCGTTAAGCCGGGAAGAACAGCTTCTATGAGAGAAGCGGGGATCTCTGGCGTGGGTAAGATTCTCGATCTCTACAGAATGAAACCACTGAGATACATCAGAAACTTCACCGATTTCGAAAAAACCTTCTCTACGGGTTACGCTGAGGCGCGTAAGGCAAAAACCTTTTTGAGCGAGAAGGCATATATTACCGTTGTTCAGAGAGAAGACAGTTATTACGTGATTGAATATGGCGAGAGAAGCGAAGATGTAATTTCCTTGACAAGGGGCTTCATCGATAGACTCGGACTAAAGGAATGTACTATTGTCGCCGAAAGAGACTTCAGGGCAGAGGAGAGTCTTCCGCTCGAGTTTCCCGGAACGGCGAAAATTATCTCCAAGAGAAGCTTTTTTGATCAAATGGGGGGTTACTTCACGGAGATTATGCCTTCAGAGGACTATGACAGATTCATAGAAGCCGTCGAAAGAATGTCGTTGGCCGAATTCAATCAGGAAGTCTTTTGCTGCAGTAAATTCAAGGGGCTTCGACTTTCTCTTCCAAACTACGGATTTGATTACATTTGATAATCGGCGTCCGGTTTCGCTTCGCAGCCGAGAACAGTTGCGAGTTCCATGTTCCAAGTTGCAAGCATAAGAACCGCTGTACGCTTAAGAGCAAAAACCCGCTGGTCGCTAGCTAAGTGACTCTGAGCGCTGTGAAAAACCGTCCTTGGTCCTTCCCCAGATCATTTGTACGCTGCTGAAAACCACGTTGTCCGTCAACGGTCCTCCGTCCGAATACTGGTTCGGTTCTTCGTTCCGGCGCTACGTGTCCAGGTTGTTTGTTCTTGGTAAAGAATTACGTCATGACTGAAAATGAGGTCCGTTCTTGACGTGCGTAATGGCGCGGTGTAAATACAGACTTTGTGAGGCCAGGCTGTTTACTCCCCTTTCGGGAGAGTGTCCCCCTCAAGCGGGTCATCTCATCCACACTCCCCGTCGACGATGGAGCCAACGACACCTCTCTCTAGAGGCGATTAAAGAGCGTTTCCAGATCCCAGAACCTTACCTGTCCTCTTTGCTTTTCCCTTCTACTCTCTGAATAATGGTTTGACCAAGAACGAAGAACAGATCCTCGCTCTGGAACGAACAACTTCTCCTCGGCGAATGGAGAACCGTTCAACTGCGAACTAGTTTCTTTTGCTCTCCAAGAGTTTTCTCCCCGCGAAGCGGGCCTTGCGTCCCCGGATGCTTCTCCGGGCATTGCGACCTGGCGTGGTCTTCGCCAGCCTTGCATCCACTGATGCTTTTCAGTGCAATGCGTCCCACCGAAGGTGGCAACACTTCCTCGCGCAAGCAAGCCTCACTTCCTGCCCGCGGCAGCCTTTCGACGATGCTTTTCGGCGCCTTGCGTCTTATTCCGCTCTTTCCGACGCAACCCGCTACCCCTTGCCACGTTTTAGATAGCACTTTTCCCTTCACATTTTACTTCAAAGAAATCGATAGACCCCTTCATTATCGTCTTCTTGAACAATATGGAGGTAAGATGGCCGGAAGGCAACCAGCGAAGAGTAGCGTCTGGAAGCATTTCGGCGAGTTCCCTGGTAGAAGGTTTAGGAATGAAAATATCGAAAAGCGCCCCCGTCAAGAGCGTGGGACACCTGACAAACTTTGCATAAGTCAAGGGATCGTATTCAAAGCACGAGATCGGAGCGCTGCCGATTTCTACTTCAGGTTTATGTAATGAGTTCAAGTACTCTCTGTAATCTACGTCGTGCAACTTCCGACATTTTTCTCTATTACAGGATCCGTCTTCCTCATACTTGACCCTCATTACTCCGGTCACAAAGCTTTTCCAGGTTATGTGGAAAAAGTTCCCTCCCGTTACTACAAGTGAGAGTCCACAGATCGACCTGTCGAGCGCAGCTGTTATGACCGAGATGAAGCCACCGAAGCTGTATCCCATCAAAAAGTAAGGCGGGGGGGATACCCATTTCAAGTAATTAAGAGCAGTCAATCCATCCACAACTGCGTTTTCAAACCTTTCTCTAAGAACATCCGTTCTCGGGTCCAGAAAAAGCTCACCCGATCT
>DSBT01000308.1 GCA_011045915.1 Mesotoga infera | reverse complement strand
ATGTTTGCAGAGTTTGTAGATCAATCCTCGCCGCATTAGTTTCGTATGTTCTTTATTGTTAGAATCACTTGAAGAATTCATGTTTGCATGGTTTGCACAGAATTAACGAGTTAGGAGGTCTTTTTCTGCCGACTCTGAGAGAGATATCGGAAATCACTGGCGTGTCTATTTCTACTGTATCCAGAGTACTCAATAATGACAGCAGAATCAGTGAAGCTACAAAGAGAAAAGTCTTGAGAGTAGCTAAGAAGCTTGGACACCCGGGCGAGATATCCAACGGCTTTGGCAGTAAGGTTGTAATGTTCTTCGTTTCCAACCCTCATAAATCAATCGAAAGCGACGAGTTCTTCTCTGGAGTTCAGCGGGGGATACTGAGAGGGGCCGGGTCATCGGATATTCACTGCCTGGTTCAGTCGATCAGAAGTAAGAAGAGCTTCGATGAATCGCTGATCCCTCTCGATCTTGTCGAAGGGTTGATCGTGGGAGGCATCCCAATGCCTGACGATTTGAAGACTTTCCTGTCGGCAATGAAGATTCCGGTCGTCTTGATCGGCAAATACTCGGGCCTGGAAAACCTAGCTTCTGTAAACAATGACAATGTCAGAGGCGGTTATCTCGCCGCTAATGAAATTATCAAGCATAACTACTCTACAGTTACCGTCATTACAGGGCCGAGAAGCGTTTCGACATTTGCTGATAGACTGGAAGGTTTCTTCAAGTGTCTGAGTGAAAACAGTTTCCCAATTGAGCGGGTAAAGATTGTCGAATGCAACTCCTTCGAAGAGAGAGATGGAAGAATGGCCATCGAGAGACACCTCAGAACACCTGGAAACAGGGAAGTGATCTTCTGCACGACCGATTGGCTTGCGAAAGGTGTAATGGAGGCTCTGCAAGACAGGAAGATTTCCATCCCTTCAGAGATAGGGGTCGTTGGATTTGGTGGGCTCGATTTCTGCAAGATGACCTCTCCAAAAATAACCACCGTCGCGCTAAACCCATATCTTCTTGGGAGAATCGCAGTAACAATGCTTCAGGAGTTGATGGAGGGAAATTTTGAATCAAAAGGAGTCGTGTTTGTGGAGCCGTTCTTGATGCAAGGTGAAACCCTGAGGAGGGAAAAGTAATGCATTTCAGAGAGCTGATGGATTTGAAGGATAGACTCTTGATCGTCAGTCTTCCCGAGAACAGTCTAGAATACGCAAGGGCTGCAATTGAAAACGGTGCCGATGCAATAAAGCTTCATATAAATGTGAAGCATAGGGTAACTGGAAAGGTTCATGTCACATGGACCGACGTCAGAGAGACCGCAAAGAACATCCATTCTACTCTTGACTGCTGTATGGGAATCGTTCCCGGAGCTGAAACAATGGCGTCAGAAGAGGAATTAGGGGAAATGGACAAATTCGGTCTGTCTTTCTTTGACGTCTACGTCGACTTCGCTCCGCTGTATGTTATGAAAAACGATCTCTGCAAGATGCTGGCTCTTAATCATACATATTCCAAGTCGATGGCCTCGTATCTAAAGACGGCCGGGGCAGATGCGGTAGAGATTTCTATCATAGATCCAAAGGACTACGGGAAAAATCTTTCTCTGGAAGACCTTCTAAAGTATTTGGAAATACTTGAGCTTTCGGAACTGCCTTCCTTTATCCCAACCCAGAAGAGGATTACCGTAGACGAAGCAGATAGAATTCTAGATCTCGGCTTCAAGGGGCTGATTGTCGGCCCTATCGTAACGGGAACCGAAATCGGGAGTTTTTCACGGATTGTCAGGGAGTTCAGCAAGATTACCAGAGACTAACAGGGAGGTGTGGTAATGAAGAAATGGATATTGATTCTGATCATCTGTCTCGCTCTATCGTTCACGGCAATTTCTAAGACGAAAGTTACGGTTTGGTTTGCAGGCACTCCAGAAGCTTTGATGGAGGCCGTAGACGATCACCTGGTTCCTGCCTTTGAGAAAGCTAATCCCGACATTGAGCTCGCGGTTGAGTATATACCTTGGGGAGAGCTTTCCACAAAACTTACAACTGCCTTTGCCGGCGGAATAGGACCAGATATATTCATGCACGGCCAGGCTGCGATCGCGGGATTTGCTGAAACAGGCGTGATAATGGACATCGACAGTCTCATCGACAAGCTTGAAGATCCAGAAGACTTCGGAGGTACTCTGGGTGTTGGCCTTTACAGAGGCAAGAACTTCATGGTTCCTGTGTTCGGCTCGGGCAGACTTCTAGCCTACAGGGAGGACTTCTTCGTTGAGAGCGGTCTCGACCCCGATGAACCGCCGGTAACCTGGGAACAGCTGAGGGCCTATGCCGA
This sequence comes from Mesotoga infera, assembly GCA_011045915.1. Classification (NCBI taxonomy): domain Bacteria; kingdom Thermotogati; phylum Thermotogota; class Thermotogae; order Kosmotogales; family Kosmotogaceae; genus Mesotoga; species Mesotoga infera. Next base: position 162 of record DSBT01000308.1, on the reverse strand, counting down.
GGCGCTGACGATTTATGAGTCTGGAAGGCTAGTTAGGGCAGGTTTGGATATTCCTGTATCGGCGATTGATCTTCAGCAAGTGTGGACAGGCTTCCTCATTGCAAACAACGGTGCTCTCTTCGACAACGACTTCAATCCGACTTTCAATTCCCAGTCGGGAGT
>DSBT01000307.1 GCA_011045915.1 Mesotoga infera | reverse complement strand
TGATTAAAGAGATAATGTTTTGGAGGTGAGACTAATGAGGAAGACGCTACTATCGGCAGTGTTTGTCACCTGTCTCGTGATGATAGTCTTCAGTGCACAAAACACTGCTTCTCAGGAACTGAGAATCATCGTTGAATCTGTGGCTTTGCTAGACGTCTCGAACTCATCAGCCTCTTTTGAGATCCCCCAGGAGATGATCGTACCCGGGGCACCAATCTTTCTCCAGAACATTGAAGGCGGCCGCTTGAAGTACACTTCTCTTACGGAAGCGGGGAGTTTGAGAAAGATTACCGCTTCGCTCTCCGACTTGTCGTTGCTGGAAGTGGTCGAGATTGGTATTACGGTCAGTGCGCCCGATAGTGGTAGGGGAAAGGTTGGAGTTTCCAGTGGAAGAGTCTTGCTCACGGCTGACCCTCAACCTGTGGTTGAAGGTATTGGCAGCGGATGGATTGGTACTGAAGATGCAGATGGTGCAATGGTGCTTTATGATATCAACATTTTCTCCGCGGAAATGCTTGTAGATGGTGTGGTAAATCTGGAAGTGTTATTCACTCTTACAGAAGGTTAATCGAGAACTCCCGAATCAATAAAGATTATTTCCTCGCTCTTCTTTCTTATTTCAAGAGTTACTTCTATCATGTCGCCGGGCTTCAACTCCAGCTCGACAGTATCTTTGTCTGCCACAAATCCTTTGGGAAGTGTTCCGGCCTCAAGGCGCAGTAGCCATTTGCCGGGCCTAAGATTTGGAACCGAAATCTCCCCATTGTCTCTGGTCACAAGTCTGAATCTCTCATCTTCACTTTCCAGTACGAGATTCACGCCTCCGATGGAGAAGGGAGTCTGTTCCATGTTCCTTACCCTAACCCTAAGAGCCGCCGATTGGACCAGTGTTATTGAAAGATCCTTTTCTTCACTTGCCGAGATTGTTATCTCAATCGGCAGCCTATCGCTGCTTATCAAGCCTCTCTGAAGAGAGTCATTGTCGATGTCAAAGAAATAAGTGCCGGGCTTCAGCCCGCTAAACATGAATCTCCCGTCTTCGCCAGTTATTGCTACGAGGTTGTTGAGTTTTAGAACAGCTCCCTCCAAAGGTATTTCGTTTCCCTCTGAAGAGATTACGATCTTCCCTGAAAGCGAACCCAGGTATCTTCTTGGCCAAAATGGGATCGAAAAGGGGAAGGAATAACCTGCAGTGAAAGCCCCTGAAGGAATCCATTTTGTCTTATCCGTCATTGCGATACTGGCCGAAGCGTTAATCGAACCTCCGTTTTGAAGGATCTTTGAAAAGGATATTCTGGCCGTGAGTTTCACAGGATCAAAGTTGTTCATCACATATGTCAGTGATCCGTCGAATCTGTATCCATCTTCCATCAGAAGAGTGCCGACTAATGCAGCCGTGGTCTCGAATCTTTCCTTGACGTAGTCTTTGAGGGTAAGCCTCGCGTTTAGATAGGCGTTTCCCGATAATCTGTAAGATCCGTAGACATCAAGCTGAATGGTCTTCTTATCAACGTTCTCAATCCGACTAAGCTGAGCGGAAAGAGAGCCAAATAGGCTGAAACTCCCAGGATAGTATGAAGCTGCCAGATTTCCGCCCAGGGTGGCGGCCGGAGTTGACAGGCTCCTGCTGCCGCTTGAATTGTAGTAACCCCCCATGCTCACCCTCAGTCCGGAAAAGGTCGGAAAGTCAAACCTGCCGCGAAGAGAATAGCTGTTCAACAATCCCTGCAGAGCAAGATCGAAAGGATTATCGCGCTGGACCGTTCCCTCGAAAGAGATCCTGTAGGAATAAGGTTTCTGCCATACGACAGCTGCATCGAGTTTGAGCGCTTCGCTTCCGGGCTGTCCGCTAATCTTCTTCGAATAATCTGCGGCCGATCTCAGCTGAAAGTAGCCGAGGCGGCTGGAAAAGACATATCCCAGCTTCAGCCCGTCGTACTTCCCATCCAGGAAGGAGACTCTTAGAAGGGATCTTGTCGAGACCGGTTCCAGACCGGACTCTATTGCCAGAGATGACTGAATTATATTCGACGAGCCGAAGCTTCCGTCAACAGCAATCCCTGCCGATAGATTTTCCGGGAGATTCCAGTCTGCGAAGAGCCCCGAAATGGACAGGTCTTCCGAGACTATTGCGCCCATTCTAAGAGAGTCAAGACTTAGATTGAGATCGAAGCCCCTTGCTGACGTTCCAAGATTCACCGAGGCCAGGCCCGCTCTGCCGAGAACTCCGTATCCGACTTCAAGCAATTCCCCTCTGTAACGTAGACCTAATGAAAATCTGTTGTCTTCATCTTTGCCAATTATCGGCAGAGAGCCGTTCAGACTTATGCTTCTGGTTTTCGCGTCATTCAGAAACCCGTCAATCTTCAATACCGCGTTCAGCAAGAAGCCGTCTGAATAACCGGCAGTGATCGACAGCCTGGCGGGCAGTACTCTGAATCTGTTTGCCAGGGAATCGGCCGGAGGAAGAATAAGCACCGAAGATCGACCCGACATGAGGCCTGCCTCTCCCGACTCCCCTGTCGCCGTTAAGATGATAATGTGATTTCGCTGTTCTGTGAGGAAAGCGGAAGTTTTCACGGTGACCTTCACTTCGCCGGAAGCCGAAGGCTGGAGCTGAAGTCTTTGAATACTTAGCCTTAGAGTATATGACATATTGTCAATGGCTCCCAGCTCAAGATAGGCAGGAACGTTGCCGTTATTGGCAACCGAGAATACGACCGAGTATTCTTCCCCGGCAGTTACATAGGAAGGAGCCTCAACAAGCCGGATTGCTAAAGACATGCTCGCGGCCACTCTGACAGTGAAATTCAGCTCAGCCGACTCACCTCTCTTATCTTTGACTTCATAGCTTACAGCATACTTTCCGGCTAGAGATGTGGAGGGCACGAGGAAGCTTAGAAGGCGTATCTCGAAGGAGTCGGCCCCCACCTGAAAGGCTGATACGCCAAAAACGTTTCGCCAGCCGGGCGGCAGCGACAGCTCCTCATCGAAGTCTAGATCATCATGGGTGTTGTTTGTTACAAGGACAGCAATCGTGACTATCTGACCGGGCACGACTTCTCCGGGAGGAGGAGTCGAGAGAACCAGTTCAAAATCTACTGCACCTAGCAGCACGGAAAGTGAAAGCATAAAAAAAATCAGAAAGGAGACTCTTATACGAGACTGAACATCTCTCACTCTATCTTCATTGAATACTGAGCGCCCCATACGTCTTCACCGTCTCTTATAAGAGCAAGGACTCTGTAGTCTCCTGAAGAAAGACCTTCAAAGGGTACAACGAAGCGGCCGGAGGTCTGAGGATATAATCTTAGGGTGTTGCCCATGAATTCGCCGACAACTTCTCCCGCTTGATTGAAGATGCTGGCCGATACCTCGGGTCTCATCCACCAGTCAGAGGTATTCTTGATATCCATGATCAAGGAGTAGACTCCGTCGTTATTCGAGAGACTTCTTCCAACAATCTCGATGCTTCTGGAGTCAGGTTCGCCGAAATTTGTGACGACCTGGACAGCGTAGCGCGTCTGAGTTCTGACTGTAATTCCCTCCAGCTCTTCATCTGCGAAAGCGATCATGGGCTCGACCATGATGACTCCCCAGTAAGTGCCGGAAAGATTCTCGTCTGATGGAACAATAACCGAGAAGGAGTAGGTCATGTTCGAATTTCTGGGCACTGTTACTTCCGGCGCCTGAAGTTCGATCCAGTTAGCATTTGATCGTTGCAGGCTTCCGGCTTCGGGATATTCCGTCGAACCCGTGTGGTGAAAGAAGTAATCTGTCAAGTAGAAGCGAACTACCGCTGGCTCGCTCGAGTTGTTTTGGAGTTCGATTCTTCCCGAAAGCACCTGGCCGGAGGAAGCAGCGAATATATGAGTTAGACCGTTTATTATGAGAACATCTGCCCTCAACGTGATCACCGAAAGCATTAGGAGGAACAGGACGAACTTCTTTGACATGTTTATCAGCTCCGCTTTAACAACACTAACAGTATTATTTTTCGCCCAGATCTATAACCGTGAAGGTAATTACACTGTCGCCCAAGAAGCTCATATCGTTCGGTTCCAATAGATACTGAATATAGAAGGTTATGACTTCCCCTGCTGGATGAAAAACGATATCCAGGAAATCGCTGGCGACTCCTTGGGTGGCAAGCGTCAAATATCCGGTGTAGAGCAGCGTGACAGAACCGCTCTTGTTTGAGGGGTTCCACAGGATCGGCTCCGATGAGAGCCTGAGAGAAATCTGAGCACCGGAAGAGAGAGTCGCCATGACTATGAACCTTCTGTCTTTTCCTTGACCGCCTGCGATCTCAGGGCGTTCGATAACGATCATCGTTGCATCCTCTGGGCTCACAAGAGATCCAGAGCTGAAAGCAGGGCCGTCTCCCGCTAACTCCGGTGAAGCCGAGACAAGCTCCCAGGCTATGTCGGTTGTGACCTTGCCCGTTGCTGAAAGCGTCACGGCCTGAAGAGAAACGGCAAGAATCAGAATGCCAAGACAAAGAAGCAGCGCTTTGCGCTGCTTCAATGCAATGTATGTCCTGATAAGGAAGATCATTTACTTTATGACTCATCCACCAGTGTGAAAATAACCGTAATAGATGTTTCTACTTCATCCAAGAAATCATCGTCAGGCAGATCTTTTCCAAGATCATTCAGCGCTGTCTCCTTTATGTCTGCAGTGTAGGTCAGCGGATGGCCGGCGTTTGCCTCAGTTCCTGTCCTAGCAAGACCTGGGCCAATTCCAGTGACAAGATCACCACTAAGCGTTGTTCCTACAAACTCAAGTGTAGTACCGCCAGCTCCAACGTTTCCCTTAGCAGAACCGTCGGTAGCGCCTGCATAAAGAGATATTGAGAAACCAGCAGGAATCGTGCTGAACGTAGTCGTTACCTTTCTCGTGAGACCCGCAAATCTCAAAGATGTATACCTGAGATATGTGGGATCGTGTACGACCGAAACAACAGGGGCCGCACCGGCTAGCTGTGGCTGAGTTACTGCGATCGTCACGTATGAAGCGTCAGCAGTTATTTGTCCAGTAGATGCCGCCGCACCAGTTACTGCAAGAAGCGCAATTTCATTTATCGTGATCGTGATCGTCTGCGTGTCTGTGTGAGTGTCCTGTGCGATTACAAAGGTTCCCACTAGAATCGCCATTACTAAAATTACTAATAACTTTTTCATTACCCACCTCCTCTAATTTGAATGTTCTATATTCGTTGATACTAATACGCAATTTCATTTCCGGATTTCTTCGCGAGCATCTGAACCCAGCTCGATATAAATTATCGATCAAGCGAACAACTTACTGATGTCCTTTACAATAAGGTTCAACGACATAGTAATTAATTTGCGATTACAAACAGTAACATTTTCTCTACAGGGAGATGCCCGAAGAAGAAGACTGCAAAAAAGATCATGGCAACTGGTCGATCCGCAAAAAGACAAACTCGAATTCAAGTATTCTACGGCTTGTCATAAGCAGTTCGTGCAGGTTATCGACGCAGTTCATGTTTTTAAAGAAAGCGAAAGGATTCGAGCGAGAAGCTCTTTACGGTCTAAGAGCAACTTTCACTTCCTTCTGAAAACAGTCCCTTATCTCGCCCGGCGGGAAAAGGATTGCATGTGCGTTGAAACAGGTGGTCTGGAGCGGAGATATGCTTTCGAAAGCTGTTGCAGTTGTTTGATTTAATCATTAAGACCAGTATATGTGTATAAAACGTGCGAACGATTATTCCGTTGTGATAATTGCTTCTTGGGATCCTGCTCAAAGAGGTCTGTATTTCTCTAGAAGACCGGTGGAGAAAGAGAGAAGAACATAGGCCAGATGAAATGGAGTCAGAAGAATGACGTTTTTCTCGTTTCAGCCTTGCCGGGAAGCAGGGAGAATGATGAGAAAGGAAACCTGTTTAGACTGACGGTACACAGATGAAGAACCTATGAAAGGCTCACATTCTTCGATGAAGCGCTCCTTTGCTTTTGATCTTGAATCCCCGCTCGAGCGGTGGACCGCTTGCGATGGGGAGTGCTTGTTCTGAAGCGCATTTCGCATCGTTTTCTCTTCTTTTGCTCTGTCATCCCGAGTGATTTTATTGGATCTACTTTCTCTCCTTGCTTCTGATACTCTCGAACATAGTCCTTCTCGAAGCGGAGCTCTCCCCATTGATCTCTCTCGATCTCCCAGTCGGTTCTTCAGAGACACCCTTCGCAACTTCGCGGCCCTCCTCCCTTAAAGGGAGGATTTGAGATCAGGATCATCAGGAGCAAAATACGAATTCACACAAGGACCGGCTTATCAGTGGCTTTAACTCTCTTGAACGAAAAGAACGTCTTAATTACTATCATTGCAACTTCCGGTTCAGAAGTTCCCTTTGTCTACTGAAGTGACATTCCGGAGTCGAGTGAATGAAGTAATCAGCTTCTGGAATCAGATTGCGACGCCCGGGTGCGGATTTGAAGGCATGGAAGACGATGCATAAGGTGTATCAGTGTTGCAGGTTAATGGCCGGACTGGAGTATAATCATTGACAGAAATGAGTCAAACAAGTGTTCTGATTTTCTCCTGATACGCCCTGGAGGTGAGGGATATGAAAGCCGTCAGTCTTCTGTTGCTTTTCTTTTTTAGCAGTTTTCTTTTAAAATAAATAGGGTCAGACTCCATTTTTCACACTGAATGAGAAATTAAAATAAATAGGGTCAGACTCCATTTTTCACACTGAATGAGAAATCGAAGACAAAAAACTCTGAGGGACTTCTTATCACAGAACAAATGGGGTCAGACTCCGATTTTCCCATTAAGAAGAGAAATCGCAGACCAAAATCTGTGAGGGTTTTCTTCATAAAATAGGGTCAGACTCCTATTTTTTGTTATGCTTTCTACAAGTCAGGAATAAGAGAGCATCATGATGTGCTTGAGGCCACGTGGAAGGTGGCGAGCGATATCTGCCCCGATGAGACCAAGGACGATAATCAAAGAGATGCATTTACGATTGTTGTCTGGAAATCCTTACCGCTTGAATCAATACTCAGAGAACTTGATATTACCGATGATGAATTTTTGGCCCCAGAAGACTATGAATACAAAGACAAAGTGTATTTCAAGCTGAGTTATAGCTTTAGGGAACGGCTCATCTGTTTATCTTTGCATCTTGCAGAGTACGGGAGTTGATTTCATGAGATGTCCCGAATGTGGAAGGGAAATGCGCCTATCTAAGGAAGAGAGCATCGAGAGTTTCAAGGGAAGTCGAGTCAGACTTTCCTACGATGTCTATAAATGTGATGAATGTGGAAGTTCATATGTAGATGCCAGATCACTCGATGAAGCTTGGAAGAAGATCTGGGACGATTATGAGATGGTCCATTGCATCCCTTCGGCGGAAGATCTCAGGAAAGCCAGAGAGAATCTAAACCTCACTCAGGAGGAGATGGCGCTCCTGCTGGGAAGGACGAAGTCCCTGGTTTCTAGGCTTGAAGACGGCTCCAGGGCTCTTTCAGACAAGCTTCTCGAATCATACACAAATCACATAATTCCAGGCGGAGAGGACTTCATCTCTTTTGTCAATTCTGCTGCTGTCCAGGGAAGGATCTCGCCGGGCGATCGAGACAGAATAGTCGGCAAGACCGGAATTCGGAAATTGAACGGGTCAGACTCCTAATTCTTACGAGAACTGAAGCCTTTGTTGTGTCATGATTGGTTTGAAGGACTAGGATTTTAGTGAACATTTGCAGAAATGCTGTGTCGAAATGATAGAATAAATTAGGGTGTCTCACAAATCAAACAGCGTGAATGATATCCATAATCTTTCTCAAAGAACGACCGAGTAGATGATTGTGAATGACCACGAGATTGTA